>JBARZO010000176.1:0-4801 GCA_049650165.1 Rubrobacteraceae bacterium | reverse complement strand
ATAATGAGTCTGTCAGAGGCTCCTATGTTCTCTATCGGAATCTCTCTCACTTGAGGAAGCTGATCCCTATTCTCCCCAGACTCTTTATGGCGAAGAGTCCGAAAAACCCGTGTCCCCGAGAAGTTTTTGTGGCGAAAACCCCGAGAAGAAAACCCGTCACTACATTCAATTGAGGCCGAGCTTACACCCCCCTCGTCTTTACGTAAAGGGAGGTGGAAAAAAATATCGGGCGTGACGGACCAGAACTAAACCAGCACTTCAGGGAAGACCCCCAGGTGGACTTTGGGGGTTGGAAAGAAAAGGAGAAAGGGGGTTTGTCGGGGCTTTTTGGGACAGTTTTAGGCCGTTTGGCAGACGGGACTGCGATGCCTTCGGCATGCCGAATGTCCCATATCTATGCGAACTTCTGGAGCAAAAGGAGGGTAGGAAATCCGAGCGGCCGGCAGTTGTTTGGTTGAGATGGGTGTGTCCGCCGATTGCCCGCCGGTTGCCCGCCGATTGCCCTACCCTAAAACCCGGACTATCGGCGGACGCATAGGGAGAGCCGGAACCCGGACATCCGGCGGACGGTTGGGTAAGAAAACGGGAGTATTAGGAGAAAACTTTGCAATGGAACAAAGTCGTCGACCTATGCCCGGCCGACAGTGCCGAGCTGGGCAACCCGGAGACACCTAGCCAAACTCAGAGGAGAATACTTCTTGGGCGGCTTCCAAGAAGACCCTCAATGCCGGAGACTTCCACCTTTCTTTGTGCCAGACTATCCGCGTTCTCACCTCAAAAGGTTCTTCCCATCTAAGTGACGCGAGTTTGTCGGCCCGGAGCTCGTCTTCGACTGCTACGGTAGGCAGCACGGAGACGCCCATGCCAGCAGCCACGCACCGCTTGACGGCCTCTATGCTTTGGAACTCCATCTTCTCGGACGCCATAACCCCGCTCGCAGCAAGCTGACGCTCGAACTGGCCCCGGTAAGCGCACCCGGCCTCGGGAGCTTCCGGCAAGAGCATAGTTTCTCCGGAGAGGTCTCGTGGCAACACGACGGCGGAAGATGCCAGGGCGTGAGAGGAGGGAGCTATTACGGTGATCTGCTCACTGACCAAGTCTTCAATCGACAGGTCTTCGGGTTGTTTCTGATCTCCTACTGTTTCGTCCATCACGAAGGCCACGTCTACCCGCCCCTCTTCGATGGCCCGGCGCGCGCTACCGGTGAGTCGTCCGATGGAGCTGGGCCTGACCGAAAGCCTCACCTTCGAGTGCCGCTCGTGAAAGAGCGCCAGCAGGTGCGGCAGCCGGTACGTGAGTAAGGTCTCTGGGGCACTGACCACTAGAGAGCCCGTAATCTCACCCGACCCAACACCCGCATCCACCACCGCTTCCTTTGCCTCTCCCGTAAGAGCCGAAAGTCTGCGGGAGTAAGAGAGCATAACCTTCCCCGCCTCGGTAAGAGCGATCCTGCGCCCCAACCGGTCGAACAATGGCACCCCAAATTCCTGCTCAAGCGCTGCCACCTGGGAGCTTACGCTCGACTGCACATAGCCGAGCTTGGCCGCTGCACGACTAAAGGACAACTCCTCGGCTACCGCCCGAAACGTCTCTACCTGCCTGAACTCCACTACCTGTACCCTCTCTATTATCTCTCTAGCCGATAAGTTATATCTCAAACTTCTGTTGGACACGATACTACCGCCAGTCTACGATCTACTCAAACAGTGAAAGGTTTTGCCAGCAGGAGAGGTGCAATGGCGGAAAGAGGCACGGCGGATCGGAGTCTAAGGGGAACGCAGCGCGGGGTGGGTTTACCCGCTGTAGTGTCTCTACTGCTCGGAACTCTCGGTATCTCATTGGCCTACGGGATGCTCTTGCTGCTACCTTTGTACGTGCAAGAGCTGGGAGGCAACGAGGCGAGCTTCGGCGTCGTGCTCTCGTCGGCCGCAGTACCGGCCGTAGTGTGCATAGGGCTCTTGATCCGCTTCCCGGAGACTTTCAGGCCGCACTGGGTGGTAGCAGTTGCTATAGGTATTTACGGGCTCGGGACAGCAGGAACCTTTCTCGTAGGTGGCACCTGGACACCCCTCATCGGGATCGGTGTCCTGCTCGGCACCGCATGGGCGGTCGTCTACACGGTGACGCCGATGGTAATGAGCGAGATGGTCACCGACGAGGGCCGTGCTACCTACTTCGGCTACCTTACTGGTACCCAGCAGGTCGGCATTGGTGCGGGACCTGTACTGGCGGGGCTCCTGGTCGGAAGCGGGCTAGGCTACGAGGAAACTTTTCTGACTGCAGGGATCATCTGCGCGGCGGCCGTTGTCTTTACCGTCGCCGTAGCATTCATCACCCCCGACCGCCGAGTAGATAGAGAAGTAGAGGGTCCGGCAGGCGATCTTGGAACAGAGATCAACCGAGAAGAGGTGTCCGCTGGCGAGGCATTGCGCAAGATGGCGGGCTCGGAGGCAGTCTACTACCTCATCATAGTCCTCCTGTTCGCCTGCCTCTTCACCTCCATGACCCAGTTCCAGACCACCTTCGCCGCTGCTCAGGACCTCGATTACTCGGTGTTCTACATTACCTATACCGTAGCGGTGATAGCTTCGCGCTTCGGTCTGGCCTCGTGGGCCTCGCGGTTCGACCCGAGCCTGGTGATCGCCGTATCTGTAAGCGTGATGGCCCTGGCCGTAGCCTCCTTCTTGCTGATCGGGTCTAGCCTACTCGCTTACGGGATTGCCTCGGCTTTCGTGGGCCTCGGGTACGGGCTTGCCCTGCCGACCGCCCAGGCGCAGGCGGTCAACGTCTCCGAAGAGCTCGTGAGGCCCAGAGTATTGCCGGTAGCGGGGCTCGTGTTCCAGGGTGCCATCCTCGCCTTTCCACTGGTAGCGGGCTGGATCATAGCGGGCTTCGGGTACGGGACGCTCTTCATAGTGCTCGTCTCGTTCGCCCTGATCCAGGCAGTCATCGGTTGGTGGCGCTTTATGGGCGCGAGGAACAGTGGGCCGGTCGGAGGCAAAACTACCGGGTGAGATCGTTTGAGAGGAGAAACAAACAATGAACATGATAACTTGGCTGATCTTGTTGCTCGTTACTGGAGGGATCTTCGGTGGCCTCTCGATCTCCCTCGTAGCAGTTGGAAAGAGCGAAAGAGTGAATGGAAGAATTCTGTCGCGTCCAGTGTGGCAGGTGATGGTAGAAGGCGGCATCAACGGCAGACCCAATGATCGGCCCGACGACTGGCCCGGTGATGATCCGGACGGTCCGGACGAACCTAACGGACCGGAGAGCGGGCCCAAAGAGCGGCATGGCAATGGAAGACATGGTCGAGCCCGTGTCGTTCGCAAGAAGAACGGTCCAAAAAGAGTGGTGGTTGGGCAACGAGTCCGTAGTGAGTAGATCTAGGTAGGTTTGTGAGGTACATACTGTGACCCAGAAAGAGCTCCACCATCTGGAGCGACGATTCATGCAGGCCGTACAAAACAGAGACATAAAGTACCTTGAAGAGAAGCTCGGTGAGAGTTTCACCCTTACCACGGGCCGACCTGGCGCAGAGGTCCGCACCCGCCAAGAGTGGCTCGACATAACCCAAAAGCGCTACCAGATAAACTCTTTTGAGTTCGACTGGATTCACGTGGACATCTACGGTGAGTATGGGAAGGCTGCGGTGGTGCGTACACGCTACTGTCAAGAAGGAAAAATGGATCAGCAGCGCCGTTCCTCAACATACCTGATGACCGACGTATGGGTTTGCGAGAGAACGGTTCGCGGGCAAGCGCGCCGCGGGAAAGAAGGCTGGCGGCTCGTGACGCGGCACATAAGCCCACTCGTTTCCTAAACACCGTATATTTATAGGCTACTAATCACGTGCATATTTCCGAGCTAGATTGTGGCATGAAAGTTCCAAGTTAATCTCTACCACCTCTAGCTCCGCCTTTACGTTGCGCTATTTTGGCTAAAGCTTCAGCCCGGGAAGCATTTCTCAGTAGAGCCGGACGGCGTTGTTTTCGAGGTAATCGGCGATGCGGGCGATGTCGCCCGCCACCACTCGGATGCCGTACTGCTCGCCGGCCCGCTCGGCCACCTCGATCAGGTGCGACTGGTCAGTATCGAAGGCGTAGAGGACCTCGGCCGGCGCCTTCAACTTGAGTTCCACGTAGCGCTTATGCTCTTCGATCCTCTTGTAGATTTTGCTGGGTCCAACCTTTGACTCGGTGGTCTGCCGTTCCAAGATGAAGGTGTGCCCGCGAAAAACGATGTGGGCGTCGGGCTTGTGCTGGTAGGGGACGTTGGCGTACTCACCGGAGTAGAGAACCCGCGTTTCGTGGCGCCACTCCCATTCGGGGTAGGGCTCTAGCACCTCGTCGAGGACTTCCTTCACGGCAACATAGACTTCGTTGGTGAGGATGTAGTGGGCAATTCTCTCGTCGAGTAGCCGCTTCGAGGCGTAGGTTTCGGTGAAGCCGTGGGTCGTAGCAACGGAGTCGAAGCCGGGTTTCGTGAGGTACCAGATCGTCTCCAAGCCACCCCGGTCCTCCCAGTTTTTCGGGGCCCGAACGTACATGGCGTGGCGGGTTATGTATCCCTTCTCCTCCAGCTCGCCCAGGCGGGTACGCGCCCGGCTCCCACTGCCGAAGAAAAGGGGGGTGATCTGCTTTGTGGAGAGATACCTGCAGAAGAATAAGGACTCAAATATACGCTGGTCTCGGTTGGTCGTGGTGCCTTTCCTACCCGTGGCTATAACCATATAGGACCTCCTCCGAAGTGGATTTATCTACGATCAGTGTCGTACTTTTCCCTGCAACATCTTGTTGTGCGC
>JBARZO010000175.1:0-2547 GCA_049650165.1 Rubrobacteraceae bacterium | reverse complement strand
AATACGTACTCGTCCACGAGATGGTCCACCTGCTCGAACGCCACCACAACGACCGATTCCGGGCGTTCATGGACGGGTTCCTACCTCAGTGGCGGCTCTACCGCGACGAACTCAACCAGGCGCCACTGGCTTACGAAGTCCGGGACTACTGAACAGCAACGCCCAACACGAGTTCGTGAACCCTCCGTCGTCGCAACCGTCTGGGTTACGATTTCAGTCGGTAGCCGGTTTTGAAGATCCACCATACGGTTGCCATGCAGATGGCGAGGAAGAGGACCGTCATGGTCATGCTCAGGGCGACGCTTACGTCGGCGATTCCGTAGAAGCTCCAGCGGAAGGCGCTTATGAGGTAGACGACGGGGTTGAAGAGTGTGATCGTCTGCCAGACCGGCGGCAGCATGTCGACCGAATAGAAGCTGCCTCCCAGGAAGATCAGGGGCGTCACGATGAGGAACGGCACGAGCTGTAGCTTCTCGAAACCATCCGCCCAGATGCCGAGCATGAAACCGAACAGACTGAAGGTTATCGCCGTGAGCACGAGGAACATCAGCATCCAAAATGGGTGAGCTATTTCCAGCGGCACGAACAGGCTCGCGGTGCCCAGGATGATGAGGCCGAGTATCATCGACTTGGTCGCCGCCGCCCCGACATAGCCCAGCACGATCTCGACGTACGAAACCGGCGCCGACAGGATCTCGTAGATAGTTCCCGTAAATTTCGGGAAGAAGATGCCGAAAGCTGCGTTGGTAATGCTCTGCGTCAGTAGCGAGAGCATGATAAGCCCCGGCACGATGAAAGCGCCGTAGCTGATCCCATCAATGTTCTGTATGCGCGAACCTATCGCCGCGCCGAAGACGACAAAGTACAGCGAGGTCGAGATGACGGGCGAGACGATGCTTTGCAGCACCGTGCGTAGAGTACGGGCCATCTCGAACTTGTAGATCGCCCGAATTGCGTAAAAGTTCATTGTCCTTCTTTCACCAAATTGACGAAGATTTCTTCCAGCGAACTCTGCTTTGTCTGGAGGTCTCTGAACCTTACGCCCGCATCGTTCAGGTCCGCGAGTAGGTCCGGGATGTCCGCGTGATCCGTCGCGGCGTTGTACGTGTAGGTCAACTCCGTGCCATCTGGCGCGAGTTCCAGCTCGTACTTTTCGAGCCCGACCGGGATCTCTTCCAGCTCTTCGTGCAACTGGAGCGCCAGTTGTTTCTTGCCGAGTTTCCGCATGAGTTCCGCTTTGTCTTCGACCAGCACGATCTCCCCGTTATTTATAACCCCGATCCGGTCGGCCATCTCTTCGGCCTCGTTGATGTAATGCGTGGTCAAGATGATTGTCACGCCGCCTTCGCGAAGTGAGCGGACCATTTGCCACATATCCCGCCGCAACTCTACGTCCACGCCGGCCGTCGGTTCGTCGAGAAAGAGGATTCGGGGCTCGTGTGAGAGTGCCTTGGCGATCATGACCCGCCGCTTCATGCCGCCGGAGAGCGTTACGATCTTGTTGTCCTTCTTGTCCCACAGGGATAGGTCTCTTAGTATTTTTTCGACGTAATCTGGGTCGGCTTTCTTGCCGAACAGTCCCCGGCTGAAGTTTACCGTGGCCCAGACAGTCTCGAATGCATCGGTCACGAGCTCTTGCGGGACCAGCCCGATCACGGACCGCGCCGCCCGGAATTCGGAGATGATGTCGTGGCCGTCGGCCAACACTTCACCTTTGCTCGGGTTGACGATTCCGCAGGTTATGTTGATGAGCGTCGTCTTCCCGGCACCGTTCGGACCGAGCAAAGCAAAGATCTCACCGCGCTCGATCTCCAAATCTACACTCTTGAGCGCCTGAAACCCCGATTCGTAAGTCTTTGAGAGTTTGGATATGGAAACGATCGGCTGCAACGTCAACCTGCCGGCCTGTAGAGGAGGATCGAGGAGCAGGTAATATCGCCCCCGCGCCGACGAACGTCGCCGACCTGCTGGATAATTGGAATCAAATCGTTCTCCTCTCAAAAATTCTACGTTGGCGTTTATCCGCGGAGCTTTGCTCTACCGCAACGCCACCGCTTATTCTATGCCGTGTATCCCGAGTTCCCAATCATCTCTTTCACTTAGCGGCGTTCGCCGGGCGCCCGTCAGTCAATGGAGGGCCGCCTAGAACGGGGCTCAAACTCTACAATTAGCCTCAAGGTAAATGAATGAAAGCCGAACGAGCGGGGTCCGTGAATAGAAGCGACACAGCGAACGATGTTCATAGAGACGGACCGGTTCCGGAGATGAAGCCGTTTCGCCCGCACCCGTTGCTCCGTAACGGCCATTCCCAGACACTCGCTGCTCTGGCGTGGCCCCGTCGCCTGGCCGCATCACAGGATGAACCCCGCATCTTCGAGGTAGAGCCCAATGCCCGTATCCTGGCCCGCTGTCGCTGGCAGGAGGACCGCAAGGGCCGCGCCACCCTCGTTCTCGTACACGGCCTCGGCGGCTCGTGCGACAGTTCGTACGTGCTCGGTGCGGCGGACCTCGCGTACCGGGCGGGCGCGAACGTGGTGCGGCTCAACC
>JBARZO010000174.1:0-5393 GCA_049650165.1 Rubrobacteraceae bacterium | reverse complement strand
TCTCCGGCCCTGGCCTCTCGGGGAATCCCTGTGTCCCCTGCGTCCTATGGAGTCCTCCCCCCGTACAGTGTGGGCGAGGGGGGACTCGAACCCCCACGTCCTCTCGGACACTAGACCCTGAACCTAGCGCGTCTACCAATTCCGCCACTCGCCCGCCGGAACCGTTTGGAACCCCCGAAATTGTACCAGCAGTAGAGGTCTACGGCTAACGAAAGCCGGGTAACTTTGGCAACCAGATTACGAGAAGCTATACAATACACGCTACGTGGCAGAGACGCGCTACATCGAGGGTCAGTATCGCTACGAGCTGGCGGAGGTCGTGGGACGCGGCGGGTTCGGGACCGTATGGCGGGCCCGGGCGTCGGACGGCGATGACGTGGCAATAAAGATCATCCCAGTCTACAGCGCCGGGGAGCGCTCGCGGGCGCTGCGGGAGGGCCAGATCGCCGAGGATCTGCGCCACGAGAACATCGTCGAGACGCTGGAGGTGATCCCCGGTCCCCACGAGGTCTATCTCGTGACGGAGTACATCGAAGGCCAGCCGCTCGACGAGGCCGCCGAACTCTACGACGCGGACCAGATAATCGACTCCCTGGCCCAGATCCTGGAAGCCCTCGCTTACGCCCACGAGCAAGGCGTAATCCACCGCGACATAAAACCCCAGAACGCCCTGGTAGACGAACGCGGCACAGTCAAGCTGACGGATTTCGGGGTCGCCTACAGGCCCGGCGATACCCGCCTGACGCAGGTGGGATTCGCCGTCGGGACACCAGGCTACATAGCCCCGGAACTCATAGACAGCTCGGCCGCCCCCAGCGCGCTCTCGGACATCTACGCCGTCGGTGCGACGGCCCGAACGCTGCTCGCCCACTACCCGGACGAAGTGCCCCCACTCCTCTCGGAGTTCATAAACCGGGCCACCTCGCCCAACCCGGTCCACCGCCCTCAGAGCGCCGAAGAGGCTCTCTACCTCCTCACCGGTCGCCGGAAACCCAAGAAGTTCAAAAAGAGCGGAAAAGGCGAAAGCACCGTCGCGGCCCGAAAACACCGGACGTACGGGGTGAATTCGGATCAGGTCTTGCGGATCATCAACGGCCTGATCGCCGGCTGGCTCGGTTACCTGGGGGCTGGACTCCTTCTCGATGGGGCCAGCGCCGCAGGCGTTGCGGCGGGCTTCGGCGTCCTCGGGTACCTCCTCCCCCGACTCGCGGCTCTGGGACTGCTGGTGGCGCTGGCCGTCGTACTGTGGCGGAACGGGGTGGGCTTAGGAGTTACGGCGTTGAGTACGGTTATCGGGGGGATCTGGGTGGCGGCGGGCGGTATCAGCCCAGGCCTCGCCCGTCTTCCCCTGGGACCGGTGCTGGCCGTTCCACTAGCCGCCACGGTGATCGGGGCCGCCGGTCTACCGTTGCTCTTCGGCGCGCTGATGCGTCCCTTCGGCGCCGCGCTCTCAGCCGGAGCGGCAGCGTTGGCGCTCGTCGGCTACGACCTGACCTACGGCGACGGCGTGACCGACTACCTGGGGCTGCAGCTTGGCACGCTGCCGATGAACCTGGGACCGGAAGTGCTACTACAAAGCGGACAAACGCTGTTCCTATCCTACCCGGCGCTACTGCTGCAAGCCGCGCTGTGGGCCTCGGTCGCCGGGCTCATCTCGCTGGCTGAGTGGCTGGGGCGTCCCATAGCCGGTCTCGTGCTGGCGTCCGGGTGCGGGGGGCTGGGATATATTCTGTTGGTGCCCCAAACTCAAAGCCTCACCCAGGCAATGATTTCTTTGGGCGTCGCCGCTATAATATACGGTTTGATCAGGTACCTCGGTTCTCGGGTGAGAGGATAAGTTCTCTTTAGGTTTCTTGCAGAGCATAGAGAAACGGATGGAGTCCCTCGTAGAGGGTGTGTTCGGTCGCGCTTTCCGGCGACAGGTCCATCCGGTCGAGATCGCCAAAGGGCTCACCCGGCAGATGGATGAGGGCCGGATGGTCAGCGTCTCGCGCACCTACGCCCCCAACGACTTCACGGTTCACCTCTCCGAGCAAGACAACGAATCCTTCCAAGCCTACCAACGCTCCTTGAGGGACGAGTTGATCCAATACGCCTCGACCCACGCCGAGAACAAAAACTACCACCTCATGACACCTCCCAAGATTCGCTTCGAGGTCGAAGATACGCTGCGTTTCGGGGAGTTCGGCGTAACCGCCCGGCTCAGTGGCGGCGAAGGTCCCCGCGACAAAAGCGCCCCGAGCGACACTTCCGGCCAGACGCGCATCTTCCGCACGGAAGCCAGCGAAGAGCAGGCGGGCAACACGGCGGCGATCAGCGCCGATGACGTCCAGAAGCACGGGTTGGCCCAAGAGACGCTGGCGCTGGAGATGGACGACCTCACGCATCCGCTCGAAGGTTCCGGGCCGTGGACCATCGGGCGCTCCGAGAGCAACGAAGTTACTATCGAAGACCCGAACGTCTCCCGGAAACACGCCCAGATCTCCCGGGCTGACAAAGGTTTCGTCGTCGAAGACCTCGGCTCGACCAACGGGACGCTACTCGGCGGCGCCCCGATAGACCGCGAGCGGATCGAAGACGGCGACGAACTGACTTTCGGGCAACGCTCCGTTCGTTTTATCCGACGGAGCAGCGCCCCCGGGGAGACGCCGAGAGGAGGAGCAGCCTCGGGGTACGGCAGCAACCCGGGGGAGAGGTAAGGAACGTGCTGGAACTAGAAGTTCCTCTGTTGGCCGCGAAGGCTCTGCTACTGTTACTGCTCTTCGCTTTTATCTACTCGGTGGTGAGCCGCAGCGTCGGCGACCTTCGTAAAGTCCAGGAAAGTCCCAGCAGGCTCCCGGAGCGGCGCAACGGACAGAAACAAAGCTCTTATCGGCGGGTCGTCTCTTCGGGGAAACCGGAGCTCGTGGTGGAATCGTCGGGCATCATGGCTGCAGAGTTGCGATTTCCGATAAACGATGGTAGCTCGACCATTCTCGGACGTTCCTCAAAGAGCGATGTGGTTTTGAAAAGCGACGACTACGTTTCAGGGGAACATGCTTTTATTACCCGGCACGGAGGGCTGCTGTACGTGGAGGACAACGGCTCTACAAACGGAACTTTCGTGAACGAACGCAAGACCGTGGGCGCCACGCCGCTGCGGGAAGGCGACAGTGTCCGCGTCGGTTCCACGACCTTCCGGTTTGTGGAGTAACATCCCGGTAATGTTGTTTCTAGAACACTACGGCCTCTCGGACGCGGGGAAAGTGCGTCAGAACAATGAAGACTCCCTGCTCGTCGGCGAGGGCCGGGACACCTCGCTTTTCGTGGTCGCCGACGGTATCGGCGGCTTCGAGGCCGGGGAGGTCGCAAGCTCCATCGCCGTCGAGACGCTTCGAGACCTGGGGCCGGGAGACTCCTTCGACGACACCATTCAGGAGGCGAACCACCGGATACTCTCTGCCGCCCGGGACGACGACAAACTCTCCGGCATGGGGACGACGGTCGTAGCGATCCGTTTCGCCGGCACTGACGATCATCCGGCCGCCGAAGTCGCCCACGTGGGGGACTCGCGGGCCTACCTGCTGCGCAACGGTGAACTGAAGCCGCTGACCGAGGACCATTCGCTCGTCGCAGAGTTGGTCCGGAGCGGGGATCTCACCCGCGCCCAAGCCGCCGAACACCCGCAGAAGAACCTCATCACCCGCGCCCTGGGGGCCGAGGACTCCGTCGAGGTAGATACGACCCGACTCCCGGTAGAGCAGGGGGATCGCATCTTGCTCTGCTCCGACGGGCTCACGGACATGGTCCCGGAAGACCGGATATCGGAGATCCTCTCCGAGCCGTCGCAAGACCCCGAAGCTCCATCCCGGCAGTTACTCTCAGAAGCCCTGGAGGCCGGTGGGACAGACAACATCACCCTCGTGCTGGTAGACGTAAAAAAACAAGAGCGTTCGAGGGCCGAACGCAGGAGGGAGCGGAGTTCGCGAAGCTCGCGCAACCTGCTGGATGAGGCCTCGAGCGGTACCCAGGAGATGCAGGCCATCGACCCGAACGCCCTGACGGAATCTTCTACCTCGACTACCTCAGACGAGCCGCGGAGCCGGCGGAGGGACAGGACGCGGAGTTCGTTCCGGCGGCGGTCGATGCGGGCTCGCAACAAGCGGCGCCGGGGAAGGCTCTACCCGCGCATCATAATGGGGTTCGTGCGCCTGGCCGCCGTGATAATAGTGATCGTGCTCTTGATCACGCCGTTCTACCTCTGGGGCAGTAGCCGGTACTACCTAGATTTCGAGAGCAGCGAAGTCGTCGCTTACCGGGGGTTGCCCTACGAGGTACTCGGGGTGCCGCTCAACGAAGAGTGGGACAGATCCGGCATAGAGCGGTCAGAAGTCAAAACCCCGTATCAACAGCGTATCGAGGAGAACCAGCTACTGGACCAGGGTGAAGTAGAAGAGATCCTACAGGACTTGAGAAACTAGATGACCCAGCGCGCCACCCTGCCGATGGTCCTGGCCCTGCTCGTAACCACCGTCGGTTTCGCCACCCTCATCTTCGTCCAGGAGGCGACCAGCCCGCCCCTCATCTACGGCGCCTACTACGCCGGTGTGCTGCTCGCCATCTACCTCTTTGTGCGGGTCTGGCTCCCCCACTCCGACGTGCTGCTCCTGCCGATAATCACGCTGCTAACCGGCCTCGGGCTCGTCATGATCTTCCGTCTCACCTACAACGTGGAGGGGGTCGAAAGCCTGTCGATCACCCAGGCGGTCTGGATATTTGCCGGTAGCGCGATGATGCTATTGATCGTGGTGTTCTTCCGGAACTACCACCGCATCTTCGAGTACAAGTACCTCTTCGCCGTCGCGGCGATCGCCCTAATACTGCTAACCTTCACCCCTCTGGGTTACGAGGTAAACGGGGCCAGACTCTGGGTTAGCCTGGGTCCGGTCGGCTTCCAGCCTTCGGAGTTCGCCCGCATCTCGTTGGTCATCTTCTTCGCCGGATATCTGGCCGAAAAACGGGACTTGATGGCGGCGACCAGCCGTAGCTTTCTCGGAATTCAGATACCGTCTCTCAAGTACTTCGGGCCGGTCGCGGCTATCTGGGCGATCTCGCTTGGGCTCCTGGTCTTCGAGAAAGACCTGGGCAGCAGCCTGCTCTTCTTCGCCGTTCCACTGTTGATGCTCTACGTAGCGACGGGCCGTATCGCGTACCTCATCATCGGTGGACTCCTCTTTTCGGTGGGGGCGTTCGTGGCCTACTTACTCTTCGGCCACGTCCAACTGCGGGTACGGACCTGGCTCGACCCCTGGCAAGACCCGAACGGGGACGGGTTCCAGATCGTCCAGAGCCTCTTCAACATCTCCGACGGCGGAATCTTCGGCACGGGCCTCGGCGCGGGGTTCTCCCAGACG
>JBARZO010000173.1:0-2025 GCA_049650165.1 Rubrobacteraceae bacterium | reverse complement strand
GGCTTCTTCCAGGTAGCGGGCCAGCAATGTTATGCAGGCTTGCACGTCTGCGGCGTTTACCATCTCGTTGACGGTGTGGACGTAGCGGCAGGGAATGGAGAGCGTGATTGCCGGTATTCCTCCGTGCAGACGCTGCACGCCGCCCGCGTCCGTGCCGCCGGCGGGTAGTATCTCCATCTGGTGCGGGATGCCTTCGCGCTCGGCGATGGTTCGGAAGTGTTCGACGAGCTTCGGGTGGGCGATGAACGAGGAGTCCATGATCTTGATCGCCGCACCTTTGCCTAGCTCCGTTATGGTGTTCTCGTTTCCGCCGCCGGGCACATCCATCGCCAGCGTAATGTCCAACGCTATCACAACCGTCGGCTCCAGCCCCGCTCCGCTGGCCGTCGCCCCGCGGAGACCGACTTCTTCCTGGGAAGTGGCGACCGCGTGGATCGTGGCTTCGTGGTTCTCCATCTCCCGAAGCGTCTCCAGCATGACGAAGACCCCGATCCGGTCGTCCATCGCCTTGGACATGTAACAATCGCCGACTTTTTCGAGGGTGCGGTCCATCGTCGCATAATCCCCGACGCGCACCCTCTCTTTGACCTCATCCGCCGTCATGCCGAGGTCCACGTAGAACTCGTTCGCTTTCGGCGGTTTCTGGTCCTCGCCCTGTGAGAGGTGCGGCGGTTTGCGGGCCGGCTGCAATGCGCCCCGCAGAACTTCGCCGGTCGTGGTGGTGACCAGGACTCGTTGGGAGACCATGTTCGCCGGGTCGTGGCCGCCGAGGGTTTGGAGCCGGAGGAAACCTTTGTCGTCGATGTATTTGACGAGGAAGCCGATCTCATCGGTGTGGGCGGCGATCATCACCCGCGCGTCATCCCGGCCATGCTTCGTACCGATAACACTTCCCAGGTTATCCGTGCGAACTTCGTCCGTAAGAGAGGATAATTCTTCCCGGGCGATCTCACGTTGTTGCTCTTCCCGGCCTGATACGCCGGGCGTCTCCGTTAGCCGTTTCAAGAGTGCCTCGTTCAGCGGCATGCGGTGTTCCTTTCTCTTTTTGAGCGTTTCGGGATTAGGCTTCGGATTGCTCCGCGCGGCGTTCAGCGAGCATCCGGACGTTTAGATAGAGGCTGAGGCCCAGGTAATAGAAGAGGTAGAAGAGGGAGAAGCCCAGGATCAAGGGTTTCGGCTCGGGCATCTGCAGTAGGATCACCGCGTAGCTCAAGAGCCAGAGCGCGGTCAACAACAGCGACAGCCGGCGAAATGCTGCCGTGCGGGTTGGGTAGACGTACCGGATCGGGACGAACACCAGCAGCGAGCACGTGAGGATTATGGCCGCCACGACGCCTACGCCCGGATCAAAGACGATGGCGTAGAAGACCACGACGTTGAAATAACTCGGGAACCCGAGGAAGAAGTGGTCGTCGGTTTTTGCGTCAACCCGGCAGAACTGATAGCTCGAAGCCAGCAGCGGCAGCGCCGCCAGAACGAGACCATAAGTACCCTCCGGCAGGTAACCCCCGCTCCAGAGCAGTATCATCGGGGCGAAGACGTAGGTGATGTAGTCCACGATGTTGTCCAGCATCGCGCCGTCGAAGGAGGGGAGCGCCTCGCTCACCCGTAGCCGGCGGGCCAGCAGGCCGTCGGTACTGTCTATGAGAAGCGCCGCCAGCATCAGCCACAGCGCCTGGACGGCGTTGCCGTTGTAGGCGGCGACCAGGATGAGCAGCGCCAGCACTGCGCCGCTCGCCGTGTAGAGGTGGACGAAGGCGGCCCGCAACCGGAACCAGGGCGGATTGGACTCCTCTAGGTGATTTTCTTCCATGCCAACATCTTCCATCTAATGTCGGCTCGTTTCGTTTGCTGTATTCGACATTCCGTAATAATAACAGCATAGACCGAGACGAGTCTCTAGTTTTTCAGCCGAATTTCATCTACAGAGATTTGGCTCGATTTGGTAAGGCGGAGCGCCCGTTCGACCGGATAGGCGGATTTTTCCGGGTAGAAGAGATTCGCGTATTCTTATTGATTGGATGA
>JBARZO010000172.1:0-2361 GCA_049650165.1 Rubrobacteraceae bacterium | reverse complement strand
CGTTCTTCCAGGGCGTGCAGGTGATTGGAAACGGCGGGCTGCGTTATCCCCAGCTCCCGCCCGGCGGCTGAAAGCGAGCCTTGCTCCAGAACGCAGAGAAAGACGCGCAGGCTCTGTATGCTGATCCCCACATCTTGCAAAGTATCACCCAAAGGTTTTGGCTTCAATAACCTTCAGCAAAAAACATCCGATCTTTAAGATGCGAACAGGAGCGTACAAACCCCGAAACTATTAGCCGCTAGGCACAGGGAGGGTAACGGTATTGCCGCCGTAGCCATTCTTAAGATCCCTGGCTTCGACGGTGATCTTCTCTACGTCCTGCGGGATTTCCAGACCACTTTGGGACCGGGTGAACGGCTGCTCGCCCGCATGGTCGTGCATGAGCTCGTGTTTGCCGAGAACGGTTCCGTCTGGAGCCAGGACCCGCCAACCATCCGCGTAGCGTTCCGGAGAGTCGTATGGAGAGGAGATCGTTACGGAGAGCGTCCAGGTGTCGCCACCCGACGATTCGAGTTCTGCTTCGCGCACGTTGGGATACTTCTGCGCCCCTGATTGACCGGTCGTGTCTCCATTGGATTCACCATCCGAGCTTTGCGAGGACTGTCCTCCGCAGGCGGCCACCAAGAGCAACGTGGTTGCGCAGATCATCAAGGCCAATGCCCGCGGTGACAAAATCTTTTGAATCAAAAGTTTCCTCTCTCCCTAAGTTGTCTTACGATATTCTACGTATCATCCGGTTCGCCGGATCTCTGTACATGCTCTAGATTGCGCCTGCTGGGTGTTTACATCAGGTCGGTGGTCCGGAAAGGTGATCTGGCTTACCAAACTCTTCGTAAAAGAGTTGCTCTACTAGACTTTCATCATACTGTGTAATTGTGGACATCGAGACGAAGAGCGCGAGAGGAGTAACGCCCCCGCCGGTTGCGGCTCTTGGGGTGAGCTATGAGAGGTTTTAGAGGGCGATGGATTATGCTGATTGGCGTGCTGGCGTTCGGGGGCGTCATGTTGGCTATCCCCGAGGTTCGACAGTTGCTCACGAGCCTCGTCGGAGTCGCCTCCAGCAGTGACGGGGCGGAGATCCGGGCCGCCATTCAGAGCTACGGATCGCTGGCGCCGCTAGCTTCGGTAGCCCTGATACTGCTCCACATGGTTATACCTTTCCCGGCGGAGTTGATGGCCTTCGCCAACGGCCTGGCGTTCGGGTTCTGGGGCGGGCTGGCCCTGAGTTGGGGCGGGTTCATGCTCTCTGCCTTCCTGATGTACGGCGCCGGTCGTTTGTGGGGCCGTCCCCTGCTGGAGCGCGCCGTTTCTCAACGACGGCGGGAACGACTCGACGGCTGGCTCGTGCAGGAAGGCGCTTTTCCGTGGCTCGCGGTACGTTTCGTGCCGCTCGCGCCTTTCAACACCGTCTGCCTGGTCGCGGGCGTCGTCCGGGCGCCGCTGTGGACCTACGTCTGGACCACCGGCGTCGGGATTCTGCCGCTCGGAGTCCTGCTCACCTACTTTGGAAGCCGGATGGGCCAGAACGAACTTCAGTTGGGAATCGCCTTCTGGTTGCCGAACGTGGTGTTCCTAGCCCTCGTGCTGACGACCTGGTGGATCTTCCGCCGCAACGTAAAAAAGGGAAAAGACCTCAGTTGATCTCACGCACCAGAACCGCGGTCAAGAAGGGATATTCCGGGTTCCACGCGCTGGCCGACCGTCACTTAGACCTCCTCGTCGTTTCTCTACTCGTCGCCCTTACGATATTCGCCGAGTGGGGACTCTTGCGAAACGGCACCGTCGTCGGCACGGACGCCGTTACGCAATACATTCCGTGGTACTCGTTTCTCGGCGAGCAACTGCGCTCCGGCGAGGTTCCGGGCTGGAACCCGTACCAACTCTCCGGCACGCCGTTCGCGGCTGACCCGCTCTCCGGCTGGACCTATCTGCCCGCGATGGTGTTCTTCACGCTTCTACCGCTGGTCTCCGCCGTCAAGGTCTACCTGTTCTTTCATCCGCTGCTGGCCGGCCTCGGGGCTTACGCGCTGGCGCGGACCCTCCGAATAAACGTTCCGGGTGCCCTGCTCGCGGCAGTGGCTTACGAGTACGTCGGCTACGTTTACGTGCGCAACGTTTGCTGCTTCGCATACGTTAGCGTCCTCGCGTGGCTGCCGTTCGCCATTCTGGGCGCGGAGCTGGCGATCCGGAGCGAGAGCTGGCTGCGCCGGGGCTTGTGGTGGGCGGTATCTGGGTTGGCGATCAGCCAGATTCTCGCCGCGTGGCTGGGCCAAGGCTCCTACTACGCCCTGCTGGCCCTCGGCGGCTACGTAGCCTACCGTACTCTCCTGTTCCCCCCGGACGGTATCCGAAGTCTCTGGG
>JBARZO010000171.1:0-9677 GCA_049650165.1 Rubrobacteraceae bacterium | reverse complement strand
CACCAACTCGACCAACGTCGCACTAACGCTGCAGGAGAAGGGGTGGGCCCAGATCGTGCTCTCCGGCGGCATCTTCCGCACCCCCTCCGACGCGCTGGTCGGGCCGTTCGCCGAGCGCACCCTCAAGACGCTCAACGCCGACATACTGTTTATGGGGGTTCACGGCATTCATCCCGACGCCGGATTGACCACGCCAAACGTGGCGGAGGCTGAGACGAACCGCTGTCTGGTGGATGCCGCGCAGAAGGTCGTGGTGGTCGCCGATCATACGAAGCTCGGCGTGATCGCGCTGGCTAAGATAGCGCCACTCTCGCGGGTTGACGTACTCGTTACCGACGAGAAAGCGAACCCGGAATTGCTCCGGGAGATAGAACTCGCCGGAGTTCAAGTGATAGTCGCCAAGACCTAGCGGTTGCGGCAGACCCGGTCCCCGGAGGATAATTCAGGGGAAACCAAATCCTCGTAGATATTCGAGAAGGGGGAGACCATATGGCGCGAGTCTGTGTGTTCGACGTAAACGAGACGCTGCTGGACCTGGAGGCGCTGGATCCACATTTCGAGCGCGTCTTCGGTGATGCCGCCGTACGCAAGGAATGGTTTGGGCAGATGATACAGTCCGCCTTCGTCTCGACGATCACCGGAGCTTACTCGGACTTCGGCTCTATCGGAGGCGCGGCGCTCCAGATGACCGCCGAGCGCCACGGCATAGAGGTCTCCGAAGAAGACCGTAACAGCATCCTGACCACGGTTCCGCAACTGCCGCCCCACCCGGAGGTGCGGGAGGCTCTGGACCGTCTGCGAGACGCCGGGTTCCGACTCGCCACCCTCACCAACTCAACGCAGCAGGTGGCGGACAACCAGATGGAAAACTCGGGACTCGGAGAGTACTTCGAACAGATCCTCTCCGCAGACACAGTACAACGCCTGAAACCCGCCCCTGAGCCTTACAATCTGGCGGCGGAGAAGCTGGGGGTGGAGATCGGGGACATCCGGCTCGTCGCGGCCCACGCCTGGGACGTTGCGGGCGCGCTGCGTGCCGGCTGCGCCGCCGCATTTGTGGGACGACCGGGAAAGGTGCCGGACCCGCTGGTCGCGTTGCCGGACGTGGTCGGAGATGATTTGCTGGAGGTAGCGAACGGTATCATATCGGCTGAGAGCTAAAGCTAAGTAGCAGAGGAGACTTCAATGGCTAGGGTAATGGAAGGTGCGGAGCCTTTCCGCATAGAAGGCAACGAAGTTGGCGTGCTAGTTTGTCACGGTTTTACCGGGACCACCCAGAGCATGCGACCTCTCGGTGAGAATCTGGCGAAAGCCGGGTTCACGATCGCAGGCCCGAGGCTTGCCGGCCACGGAACAAAAGTGAAAGACATGGCGAAGAGCACGGCGTCGGAGTGGATCACTTCCATCGAAGAAGAGTTGGATTGGCTCCAAGAGCGAACGGAGGAGATCTTCTTCGTCGGGCTCTCGATGGGCGGAACGTTCGCACTATATTTCGCCGCCATGCGACCCGAGATGATCCGGGGCATAGTGCCCATAAATGCGTGCGTGTTCTTGAAAAACACTGAACTCTCACGCCTCGTGTTCGACGAGAATGCCCCGGCTACCGTGCCCGGCGTGGGTTCGGATATCAAGGCGTCCGGTGTCAAAGAATTGGCGTATCCGGAGATTCCAGTGCCGGCAGTCAAGGAATTTATGGCGCTCATGCGCGTCACCGACGATCTACTACCAACGATAGAAACCCCTACTCTGATGTTCCAGTCCCTAGAAGACCACGTCGTGCCGCCCGAGAATGGTCCCTACATCCAGAGTCAGCTAGGAAGCCGGTTCCGGCAACTCGCCCGGCTGGAGAACTCCTACCACGTAGCCACATTGGATAACGACGCAGACTACATCGCCGAGCAGACGATCCGCTTTATCATGGAGACTTAGCGGCAGAGCATTTGGCTTTTTGAACGCGGCCCTAACCCTGGATATTAGTCTGACTCCAGCGGGTATGCCCTCCAAAGCCTTCGACCTCGGGGAAATTTTCGCCTTGGGAAAGCTGAACGTACGCCGGGGGCTGCATGGTCCCCCGGTCGCAGATGTAAGTTCCGGCGTTGGGGGCTTTGTCCCCAGGTTTGTAGGTCGGGCCGTAGGACCGGTAGCGGGCGAGAATTCTTTCCAGATCCGCGCTCACGGCATCTCCTGCAGGGTGACGGGGCGGGCGTCGATAAATCCTGTGATGCTCAATAGACGGTCTATGGCTTCCTGAGAGACAGGCTCGTCCACCGTAACGGCCATTGCGGCCCGAGAGCCGGGCTCGCCGCGTCCTACGGCCATGTTGCCGATATTTATGCCGTACTCGCCGAGGGTGGTACCGACCTTCCCGATCATGCCGGGTACGTCCTCGTTGCGGATAAATAGCATGTGCCTCTCGGGCTCCACGTCCATGTCGAAGCCCATTGCCCCGATGAGCCGCGGTTGATGGCGCGGACCGGCGAGCGTACCGCTGACCATGCTCTCACCCTCTTCACTCTCCAGGCACAAGACTATGAGGTTCGTGTAGTCTGGACTTGCGGAGGTCTTGGCGGTCTCGACCCGGAGTCCCCGGTCCCGGGCTAACGCCGGCGTGTTTACGAAGTTCAAGGGCTCGTGAACCATCGGTGCCAGGAGGCCCTTCTGGGCCGAGACGTCCAGAAGGCGGGTATCGAACTCGGCGATATCACCGTGGTACTCGATCCGCAAGTGGTTTCCGGGGCTATCCGTGAGCTGGTAGAGCAAACTCCCCAACGCCTGGCACAGCCCCGAGAATTGGGCCACGAACTCCGCGCCCTCGCCCATTGGTACGGGCGCGTTGATCGCATGTATCGGCACCGCTCCCCGCAGGGCCGCCGCCACCTGCTCGGCGGCGGTAATTCCCGCCCGATCCTGGGCCTCCGCCGTACTCGCCCCGAGGTGCGGCGTCACCACCACGTTCGGCAGCGAGAAGATCGGTGAACTAGTATTCGGCTCTTCAGCGTAGACGTCGATCGCCGCACCGGCGATTTGCCCTTCTTTCAAACCATTGTAGAGATCCGTCTCTTCGATGATGCCACCCCGCGCCACGTTTATGAGGTAAGCGGTGGGCTTCATCTTCTCCAGGGCTTCGGTCCCGATCATACCGGTCGTCTGCGGCGTGCGCGGTACGTGCAACGAGACGAAATCGGAGTTCTCCAACACCTCGTCCACGCTCTCGGCTCTCTCAATATTCATCGAGCGGATGCGATCTTCGGCAACGTACGGATCGTAGGCCAGCACCCGCATGCCCATACCTAGCGCCCCCCGGGCGACGATGGAGCCGACGTGCCCGAGTCCGACGAGGCCGAGCGTCTTACCCGCCACCTCGACGCCCTTGAACGAGCTTCGCTTCCACTCCCCGTCCCGTAGGGATTGATCCGCCGCAGGAATGTGCCGGGCCGCGGATAGCATCAGGCCCAGGGTGTGCTCGGCGGCAGCGACCGTGTTGCTCTCCGGAGCATTCGCCACCAGGATGCCGCGCTTCGTAGCCGCCTCGATGTCTATGTTATCTACCCCGATGCCGGCCCGACCGATGGCCTTGAGGTTGTCGGCGGCTTCTATGACCTCGGCGGTAACTTTGGTTGCGCTGCGGATGATGAGGCCGTCGTACTCCCCGATCCTCTCCAGCAGTTCTTCCGGCGAGAGCCCGAGCAGCACGTCCACCTCGAACTCTTTCTCCAGCAGCTCTACGCCCCGGTCGGCCAGCTTCTCGCTTATGAGAACCTTCACGCCGTCACCCCGCTCTTGGCGAAGACCCGCTGGGCCGCGCCAACGCCCTTGCCAAGCTCGACGGGGTGATCCAAAGATTCCAGTGCCAGTTCCGCGGCGGCGATGGTGGCGATGATGTCGTAAGAGTCGAAGTAGCCGCAATGTCCTATGCGCCAGATCTTACCGGCCATGTCCGCCTGCCCGCCCGCGACCTGTATCCCGTGTTCCCGGAACAACATCTTCACGAGCTGCTTGCCATCCACACCCTCCGGCACCCAGGAAGCGGTGACCGCGGCATTCAAGTCCTCATCCGGCCCGAAGAGCTGCAAGCCCATGCCCTTGATGCCTTCTCTCGCGGCACGCCCGAGAAGTACGTGGCGCTCGAAGACGTTGTCCATACCCTCGTCCAGGATCTGGCGAAGGGCCAGGTCTAGTTGGATGATGAGGCTCACCGCCGGGGTCCACGCCGTCTGGGGCGGGTCCTTCTCGTAGGCTTTCTTCGCCGCTGTCCAGTCGAAGTAGAAGCGCGGCATGCGGGACTCCTCGTGCGCCTTCCACGCCCGGTCGCTTATGCTAACGAAGCCGAGGCCCGGTGGGATCATCAGGGCCTTCTGGCTGCCGGCGACGACCACGTCCACTCCCCAGTCATCGGTCCGAAGCTCGCAAGCTCCGAGCCCGCTCACCGCGTCCACGATGGAGATGACATTCTCGGTAGCTTTCGCGAAGCTCTCTATGTCGTTAACTGTGCCGGTCGAAGTTTCGGAGAGGACGCACATGGCACCCTTTATCTCCGAGTCTTCGGAGAGTTTCTCGGAGATCTCCTCGCTGTCCGCCTTGATGCCCCAATCGTACTTCAGCTCGGTGACTTCCAGACCAAAAGCCCGGCTCATCTTGACCCAGCGGTTGCCGAAGTTGCCGCTGTTGACGACGAGCACCTTGTCACCGGGTGTAAAGAGGTTCTGAATAGCGCCTTCGAAAGCCCCTGTACCACTCGCGGCGTAAGTAAAGATGTCGTTCTCCGTCAGAAATACTTGCTTGAGATTCTCACTTACCCGGGCGAATATCTCGCCGAACTCCGGTGTCCGGTGGTGGATGATCGGCAACGCCCCGGCGGCCGAAACCTCCGGTGGAATCGGTGTCGGTCCGGGCGACATGAGGCGGTACTTGTTCATCATGGGATGCTAATTCCTCTCTTGCAAATAAAAGTTTTCAACCCCGACAGTTTATCCACAATAGTTCGCATTGACTACATGCTCGCGGTTGCTTTTAACAAACTGTTGCTTTTGATTCTGTTTTCGTTTCGAGTTCCCTATCAGGGTAGTTCAACAGCAGGATGTGTGTGTTGCGCCACGCCGTTATCATACCGGGCATGAGATGGTGTATAGAAAGACCGGGAAGCGCCTGATTGAGTGAGGATCAAAGTCCGGATTCGGACCGGAGTAGGAGTGATCGGGAAAGCCGTTCCAGTGACCCTTTGTGGCGCCGATTTGTAGACCTCGTCGTAGACCTCACCCCCGAACGCCGGAGGGAGGTGGAAGAGGAACTCTTCCCGAAGGGGGCGGCGCTCAAGTCATATCTCTACCGCTTCGCCGTTTTGCAATCGCTGGCCGTATTGATAGCCCTCTTTGGGTTGCTCGCGAACTCCGCAGCGGTGGTCATCGGGGCCATGCTCGTCGCGCCGCTGATGAGGCCGGTGCTCTCGGTGGCCGCGACGCTGGTGATGGGCTTGCCGGTTCGTCAAGGAGCCGCGTTTACCATAGTCCTCGCGGCGAGCGCCGGCTCTGTAGTGCTAGCCTGGGCAGTGACGGAGTTGTTGCCCCTGAGCGAGACGAACATGCCCGGGGAGATACTAGCCCGCACCGAACCCACACTGCTGGATCTGGGGATAGCGCTGGCGGCGGGGGC
This sequence comes from Rubrobacteraceae bacterium, assembly GCA_049650165.1. GTDB lineage: Bacteria > Actinomycetota > Rubrobacteria > Rubrobacterales > Rubrobacteraceae > SIRX01. Next base: position 4,028 of record JBARZO010000171.1, on the reverse strand, counting down.
CGCCGGCGCTTACGCGCTCGTGCGTCGGGAGGTGAGCGACGCCCTGCCGGGGGTGGCGGTTGCGGTGGCGCTGGTTCCGCCGCTGGCTACCGTCGGGGCGACGTTCGCTTTGGGGAGGCCGGATCTCTCGTGGGGCGCATTGCTGTTGTACCTGACCAACCTGGCCGCGATCGTCCTCATCGGGGCAGTCGTCTTCATCTTGACCGGTTTCGTTCCGCGGGCCCAGATCATCCGCGCCGAACGGCGCATAAGGGCCGGCATGTTCACCGCGGGAGTGGCCGTTCTGGCGGTCTCCGTGCCACTCGGACTACACTCGTGGGGTGAGATCCGGGAGAACCGGCAAACCGAAACCTCCGCCGAAGCGGTGGAAGCGTGGACCCGTGGTACGAAACTCCAGTCAACCGGGGTTTCGGTCGAAGACAGACAAATTACCGTGAACGTGGCAGGTCCCAAAGAGCCACCACCTGTAGGGCCTCTCGCATCAGACCTTGCAGAAAGATTCAACACCCCCGTCGAGGTGGAGGTCCGGTGGACGGAGCGTCGAGAGATATCGGCCGAAGGCCGCCCCGAAGGAGGATAGATGGTCGCATTCTTGACGGTACTGGTACGTTTCGTGCGCACCACCTGGCAATCTCTAAAAGATCCCAAGTTTCAGGCGCTTCTCTTCGTGGTGTTCGTAATGCTTACCGCCGGGACGCTCTTCTACCGGAATGTGGAAGGATGGAGCATGCTGGATTCGTTGTATTTCAGCGTGATCACGTTGACCACCGTAGGTTATGGCGACCTCTCACCTTCTACAGGAGCGAGCAAGGTTTTCACCATCTTCTACGTCTTTGTGGGTGTCGGCATTATTTTGGGCTTCGTAAACGTGATCGCGGAGCGTTCCTTGAAACAACCGGGCATCTTCTCCCGCCTGCGCCACCGCCGGGAAGACGAGGACGAGCACGAAGAAGATTAACCGCTAGCTCCGGTCGGCGGGTCTCATCCGAAGCCGGCGCCGTCGAAGGTGTTTCGGGCCGATCGAGCATAACGTCCGGCGTACCCGGCATCCAGGTTGTCCGTTGCTTCGTACGGCTCCCGGGTCCGCATCTCAGACGGTTTCATTCCGGCGCGTATTCGCCCCTCTTGAAGGTCCATGCGCAGAACGTCGCCGTCACGCAGACGGCCGATCATGCCGCCCGCGGCGGCTTCACGGGTCATCAAGGAGATCCAGGTTCCCGAAGCGCCGTCCGGTGGCAACCCGTCGGTAACAACCGGAACGCTCTCTGCGAGCCCTGCTTCGTCCAGGGCGGCCCCGAGCTCTTCGAGTTTCAAAAGCCCCGGTCCCCCCCTAGGCCCATAGCCTCCTACCACAACCAGGTTTCCAGTTTCTATGTCACCGTCCCGTGCGGCCTGGGCCGCCTCCTCTTCGGATAGAAATATCCGACACTCACCGGCGACCTCCTCCGTCCCTACCGGCGCCCGGCAGATAGCCTCGGCCCGGGAGGCCTTACCCTCGACGAAGACCAGCCGAAAGCTTTCTTCGGGCGGCGGTGGCGCGGCCGGCAGAGAGTCTTTCAGCCATCCCGTAACTGTCGGAACGTCGTGCAGGTCGTCATCCAGATGGGCGAAGAGGCGCTCGGTTCCCTGTTCTTGAAACCACTTGGAGTCCGGTGGCGCGACCTCCGGGGTTTCCGGCGTCAGGACCCGCAACATCTGGGAGAACCCCGAGACGTCTCCCTCGCGGGCGATGGCGGAGAAGTGGACCATCAGCTCCGATCCGCCACCCATCGAGAGGCCGGTTCGCAAAGCGTTAGCCAGAGAGAAATTCCCGACCAGTTCTCCGATACGCGGCTCCCGGTTCGCGGCTATTTCCACCGCCGTTGCGGCGGCATCACCTTTTAGGGGCACGACCCCGAGGGCCGTAAGCGCGGCGGTATAAGCGTCGTCCCGGCGGGCTACGACTGTTGGTAGATCCAACCTCAAGGCGGCCAGGAACAAACCGACGAGCTCGCCCGGACTATCTGCTTCGATGAGCAGGGCGTCCGGGCTTTCGGCGCCGAGAAGAACTTCGATGGTATCTGCAACCCATTCGCGGACCAGGGCGACACCGCCGTCCGGTCGTGCTTCCGGTAAATCGAACTCCAGCGGCTCGCCGCCGGCATCCCGGACACGGTCCGCCTGTTCGGTGGTGAGGACACCAATAAGCGACACGGGTTAAGAGCCCAACTTCTCCAGAAGAAGTTCCCGGACCCGGCCGCCATCGGCCCCGCCGCGGGTGGCCTTCATAACCTGGCCGATTAGAACCCCGATCACCTTCTGGTCCCCACCCCGTACACGCTCGGCCTCCTCGGGGTTTGCGGCGATGACTTCATCCACGACGCCGGAGAGCTCGTCGCCACCCGTCGCGGCCAGTTCTTCACGCTCGACCACGATGGACGGAGATTCGCCGCTGATGAAGATTCGGTCGAGGACATCACGGGCGCCGGAGCGGGAGATGGTTCCATCGTCTACCAGCCCGATCAACTCCACCATACGCTCCGGCCCGACGCGCGATTCTGATATTTCCATGTTCGCGTCGTTGAGCCGGGCCTGAAGTTCTACCGTGATCCAGTTGGCCGCCTGTTTGGGGTCCACGCCGGGATCACCGGCGACCGCCTCGTAGTAGGACGCGAGATCCCGGTCCGCCGCCAACACTCCGGCGTCGTACTCGGAGAGGCCGTACTGCTCGACGAAGCGGGCGCGCAACGCGTCCGGCAGTTCGGGGATACGACTCTTTATCTCACTCACCCACGCCTCGGATAGCTCTAGAGGCTGCAGGTCCGGCTCCGGGAAGTAGCGGTAGTCGTGAGCGTACTCCTTGCTGCGAAGCTCATGGACCTCATCGGTCTCCGGATCGTAGTGGAGCGTCGTCTGCTCCACCCGGCCGCCGCTCTCCAGAATTTCCTGCTGCCGCTCCAACTCGCGCGCCAAGCCCCGCTCCACGAAACGAAAAGAGTTCATGTTCTTGAGTTCAGTCTTGGTGCCGAACGAGCCATCCGGGTTTCGGAGGCTCACGTTGGCGTCGCAGCGGAGCTGGCCCTTCTCCATGTCCGCCTCGGAGACACCGATAGCCCGTAGGATCTCCTTGAGGTGGTTGGCCGTGGCACGGGCCGCCTCTGGAGAGGGTATGTCGGGCTCGGTGACGATTTCCATGAGCGGTGTGCCGCCCCGGTTGAAGTCTATGAGCGAGCCTACCGAGCCGTGCATCCGGCCCGAAGTACCGACGTGAACGTTCTTGGCCGCGTCCTCTTCGAGGTGCAGGCGCGTTATACCCACCCGGACGGTTTCATCACCGACGGGAACGTCCAGGTGACCCCCAAGGCAGATAGGCAGAACGAACTGAGAGATTTGATAGCCCTTCGGCAGGTCCGGGTAGAAGTAGTTCTTCCGCGCAAAGACGGCCCTCTCAGCCACGTTGCAATTCAAAGCCAATCCCGCCATCACGCCGAGCTCTATGGCCTTCTCGTTGGCGACCGGCAGCGCGCCGGGGTGCCCGAGACAGACCGGGCAGGTGTGGGTATTCGGCTCCTCGCCGTAGGTCACCCGGCAGCCGCAGAACATCTTGGTCCGGGTCGCCAGATGTACGTGGAACTCCAGCCCTATAACAGCCTGGTAAGTACGCTTCTCCTGAACTTCCAAGTGATTAACACCTCGCGCTCCTGTGTGATTCCTGACAGCCGTTCGCGTCTCATTCTAGCATTATGGTCAGATGCTAGAATGGCCTAAACCCCGCACAGGCAGGCGATAAAGGGAGGACGGTATTTCCGGGGACGAACAGTCGCACCTCGTCGTCTTGCAGGGTCCTAGCTTCGGCGACGTGTTCTACCTGGACGGTGACTCTCTCGTACTCGGCAACAACCCTTTCCGGGCGGACATCGTAGTCCGGGACATAGCAGACGAGCCGGAACACGCCGAGATCTCCCACACTCCCGGCATCGGGTACGTCCTGAAAGACCTGGGCACCGGCGAGCCGACCATCGTAAACGAAGAGGCCGTAGAGGAAGAAC
>JBARZO010000170.1:0-2491 GCA_049650165.1 Rubrobacteraceae bacterium | reverse complement strand
CATACTAGTCGCTTGAGGTGTTTTTTGACCGTGTTGTAGGAAAGTCCCGTCTCCCGGCTCATCCGCTTTTTGCTGTAGCCGTCCTCGATCATGCTTTCGAGTACTGGCTTCCACCTCCCGAACCCGTCGGGTCGTCCGATCACCTTACCACTAGGGATCCCGGCACCATTTTGTGAATTCTGTAGGTTAAGTCTCACTTTGCGTAGCGGTCCTCAAGCAGATAGTAGCTAGCTTCGCTCACAGTGAAAATGCTATTCGGAGACTTTCCTGGTGAGCAGTTCGGCGATTTGATCCTTAGCCCATCTAAAGGGAGGAAACTCAAGCTCGTAGCTAACGGCCTGGATGTATCTGGTCCGCTCCGTCTCCATCCGCGGGAAGTCCAAGTGCTGTCCAAAGGGCATATCCTCGTCTCTGGCGATGGGCGTCGTGCTCCAGGCCTCAGACATTGCGGAGCCTGCTTCTTCCCTTGTGGTTTGCAGAAGTGAATCGTAAACGTCTGCGACCCTTGGAGCCTGGATGCGCACCCAACTCTTGTGGAATAGGAGCTCCTGTTGAACCTCGTGTATAAACTCGGCGATCCGACCGCGGACCTCCGGCGTTGAGTCATGTCGGCGCCGGATTCGATAAGGGAGCTCCGCGTAGCGTTCTACAGCAGCAAGCGCCTCCGCAAAATCCTTACGCCGCGCGTCCTGTCGCGCCTGGTACTGGTTCACAGCCAGCACCACGAGTGCCACAAAGCCGGCTATGATCGCGGCAATTACCGGCCCGCTTACTCCTGCTGGGATCGAGGCATTCATCTGGTGGCTTCCGACTCGTTCGCGGTCTCCTCGGATTCTTCTTCACCGGGGTGTATCTCGGGACCGAGCCACTCGCCACCGTTCCAACCGCCGGTCCGTCTCCAGTATTCTTCGCGGAAGAGGTGGAGGCGTGCCATCTCGATTAGACCCGCGAGGCGGTGCTTTGGCAGCCAGCGGAGTTCCGGAGGATCTTTCGGGTGCCACATGCAAAGCTTCTTCTCGCCATACCGGTGCGGCGACTCCGTAGGACCGTCTGCGAACACCTCCACGCACGAAGATGGTTCATCGGCTTTAAAGACTATCGTTGTCCGACGTGCCTCATAGACCTCTAGGTCGAGCTCTAATTTGTAGGTAAGTCTCTTGGCAGAGCTGGAGATCTCGATGCCAGGGTATCGTGACCGGATGCCGGCCTCCATGCGTCCCCGAGCAGCGACGTCTCGACGCCACCACGGAGCTTTCAGATTACCGAGTCTGCGGGTTCTTATCACCGAAGGACCTTACGGAGGGGATGTCCTGCCTGAACTTGCTGGAGACACTCAATCCGCCTGCTCCCCGGTACATCCAACCGTTGTCCTTGCGAGCTCCGGCCGCAATCTCGGCCTCCAGATCTTCGTTCTTGGGAGGATCAATGGCGCCAGGCAGGACTTTCGACCAGTTCCGCTGGGCCTGCGCTAGCTGCCCTTCGGCATCGAATTCCAGCGCCTGCTCGGCGAGCTCTGCAAGACCTTTGAACTTCTTGGCAGCGTCCTTTCGGCGCGGAACATTCACCTGTATCGAATCTGAGACCCCAGCCGGGTCCTTGGTGAGACCCTCGTTGAGGCTATCCGCTGCGTGACGAAAGAACAGGGCGAGACCTTCGGGTAGAGGGACTTTCTCTGTGATTGCCTCCAGGCCGAGCGCCGCAACGTTGAAGGATACGATAGTCTTGCCGTGACGGGCGTTGGCGTGCTTGGCGAGCCGCAAAATCCTCGCGAACTGCGAGCCCGTCCTCTTGTTGCGCGCGACAATGAGCTCTACGTGCCGTTCGGGGTCAGATGGGTCCCACCCGCCTTTGTCGAGGTCAGGAATGTAAAGTCCGCCCTCATCCCGCCGTATCGCGATTATCAGGTCGGCGGTGAAGTTGTCGCCTTCCGGCTGGATAGGCTCCATGAAATTGATTCGGATGGCCCTGTGACCTCCGGTGTAGAAACGCACGTTCGGATATTCCTCTTGCAGTCGGGGCCGAAGCACTCTCCGAACCTCTTCTACTATCGCGCAAGGCCCATCTCCGCCAGGACCCAGATCTTCATACACCCGCCGGTCCAGAACCACCCCGGCGTCGGCGTCATTGAGAGGGTCGTTTTGGGTACCATGCGCCAAAGAACCCGATCTGAAGGTTCGCAGAGTGTCGAACTCCTCTTCCACTATATCCCTAATGTCATCCCGCCGTTTTCGTGCTTCTTTGAGCACATCGTCCTCTACGGCGATACGCCTACGGGCTTCGTCGAACAACTCGCTTACGGTCATAAGATCCTCCCTACGCTAAATACTGAGAACAACTTTTCCATAAATGTTCATTTATGATACCATAGAGAGATAGAAAACGAAAACGGCGGGAACGGGAGATATGAGATGGCGAAGAAACCGAAGAACCACGGTGGAGAATGGACAAAGGGTGATGTGGGTCAACTTAGGACGCTCGCTAAAGGGAACAC
>JBARZO010000169.1:0-5831 GCA_049650165.1 Rubrobacteraceae bacterium | reverse complement strand
GCGCCATACTCTTCGCGGTGCGTGGATACCTTAATACTGGGGATAAAGCGGTAGCGGGGGCTCTGATCTTCGTAGCAACAACCACCATCGGAATACAGCTCATCGTTCTTTTTATAGGGCCGTGATTGATGTTTGCCTGTTGCTGGTCAACTCGCCGTATCGTACGTATATCGTGTTAGATATAATTGAATGGCTTGGTCAAGGGTGCTGGGTGCTCAGGTACGGGAGAAAGATTTTATGTCAAAGGGCCGCAAGGCCGTGGTAGTAGGTTTCTTCTTCGTATTGTTGCCGTTCTTTGTCGGCACGGCAATCGCTGAACAGAAGAAAGCGGCGGGTAACTGCGAGCAGCCGCTAGTGACCGTGGATAAGGAACATTCTTTGCCGCCGGGGTACGTGCCGCCGGATCTTGCGTACCTCAGCCACTACGACGTTCCGTTTACGGGTTGGGATAAGATGCTCAGGAAAGACGCTGCGGAGCAGCTCTCCCGACTAACCACGGACTCTGGTATGGAGGGGGTGGAGATTCTGGTCTCTTCGGCGTATCGCTCCTACTATGAGCAGGCCGCCGCGTTTGCCTATTACACCTATCTTTATGGTACAGAGGCGAATCGTGTTAGCGCGTTCCCGGGTCACAGTGAGCACCAACTCGGTACGACGGTGGACTTTACTAACGCCGAGGCAGGTTACGAAGTCAGCCAGGTTTTCGGCGAAACGGATGCCGCCCGTTGGCTTCAGGAGCATGCGGCAGACTACGGGTACGTCATGTCCTACCCTGATGGAAAAGAAGATGAGACCGGGTACGTTTGGGAGCCGTGGCACTACCGATACGTGGGAGTAGAAAACGCCCACAAGTTAGAAGAGAGCGATAAGTCCCCGCCAGCCTTCGTGCTCGATCGAGGTGTAAAGCCAGACTGCGACTGAGCCCGGCTTTTTAGTCAGAAAAGGTTTATCTAGGTTCTACGGTTCCCATACGGGATTGAAGAGCTCGTTCTTATCGTAGTTCTCATTGTCGCCCACGGACCGATAAGTGTCTGTATACACTTCGTCTTCTTTGACGACCTCTCCGTTTTCCTTCACCTTTTTGTAGGTGACCCAGGTAGAGGTGCTGTTGTCGTAGTCTACCCTTTCGGAGCGCAGTTCTGCCTCCGTATCAGTTGGCTGTCCCCAGACCTCGGCGTACATGTTCCCGTCCTCGTCTACCCATTCCCTCAAGAGTACATAACCGTCGGTAGTGTTCTTGAATTGGGAGTCGAGTTCCCCGTTTCCATAAGCGTCCCCGAACCACACGGTCGAGTCGAAGCCCGGCTTTATGTACTCTAACATGGCGTAGTGAGGATGGCGTTCCACGATCTCCAGGCCGGCCCGGGTAGCCGCAACGTACAGGGTAGAGGCCACCTGGCAGAGGCCGCCGCCCTCAGCGTACTGGATCAGGCCTTCCTGGAAAACTTTGGCTTCTTTGTAATCCAACTGCGAGACCTTGTCGTTCACCGAGAAAACCTCTCCGGGCGCTAGAAGAGTCTGGTCTATAGCATCCGCTGCTATATCCAGGTTGTACGTTCTGTTGCCGTCGGGATCGTCCACCATTTCGTAGTTGGTGTCGAATTTGCCGAGACGCTCGGTGGGTTTGAGGCTCTCGGCTTTTTCGGTGGTTAGCTCGGGCTGACGACCGTCGTTCAACGGTACTTCGAAGGTGTGCTGCCCGTCGAACAGGCCGCCGTTTAGTTCTTTGGCAAGTTTGTCTTGCGCCACTTGTTTACCCGGCTGGGCCGGTACTACCTTCACATTGTCGTCAACGAATTCGAAGCCGGCGTCCTTGGGCTCCGTTTGCAAGTCCTTGTACATGTCCGGCAACAGAACCCGAAGTTGCTCGGCGTTTATCCCGACGTTCACGCCGGAGTCACCCTCCGTAACGGCCAACAATTGCGCCACCTGCTCGGGGGCGAGGTTCCAACTCTGGTCTCCAGCTTCGAGGACCAGGGGTTCTTCGATGGCTTGATCGATCCGGGCAGATGCATCCTCTGCGTCGCTGGTGGAGATCTTGGGTTCCGCCGGACCTCCCGCTATTTTAGCTTCACCATTGAGGTTCCCGATAGCCTGCCGCACGTTGTCCACGGTCGCGGCCTGATCCAGCTTAAAGCCCGCCTGACTCTCCTGTACTTGAGCCTCGGTCCCGGAGAGGGAGATGACCGCGTTTTGCGGCTCTTGGTTCGTGCCGCTTGCCAGGTCTCCCACTACGTTCCGTACGAGATCCGTGTCGAATTCCGCGTTTGCATCCACGTCCACCATACCCAGCGACGCGCGGAACCGCTCGGAGATGCGGTGCCCGATCCAGCCGGTCCGTCCTACTTCGTACGCCCTATCCACCGTAGACTCTAGCTGAAAGTCTATTCCGAGTTCCTCGCTGCCCAACGCTGCGTTCTCACCGGAGCCGACGAGACGGATTTCTTCCGGTGTCTCCCGTGAGAGACGGTCTCCGACTAGATCGCGGGCCTCCTGAAGAGTCTCTCCGCCGACGGAGACGCCCGCTACTTTTACCCCCCGGTAGACTTCTCCGGTGTTGGCGTAGGCGTCGAGGGTGACAAGGACCGCCAATACCGCACACCCGATCAGTAAAATCTCTAGCAGCCCGTACCGGCCCCTGTTGTCAGAGCCGTTTTTAGGTTTGTTCTTGCCGTAGGGAGATTCTTTTCGGTGACGACTTTTAGTGAAACTCCTTGTCGAGTAGATCTTCGTTTTCCCATCCTCACACTGGCGGCGTCTGCTCTGTAGCTATATCTGAACTAGTTTGTGCTACTGCAACTACTGTTACACGGACTTCCGAGCACGTACCGGGTTTTACAGCGACCCTTCAGGCCGAAACTGAATCCCCCCGGATGTGCTGTAGCCTGACGGTTCAGATTCTAAAAGTATAGAACAGTTTTGTCACGCTGCTGCACGAAAAAATTTATGAAGCTGCGTATCTTAGGTTGACTGCGGCTCGTCTTTGGAGTTTTCGACCATCTCTTCCAGTGCGGAACCAAGTACGATGTTCTCCAAGCCACGGATCACGACCCGCGCGTCTTCGACGTAGTCTGTATAGCTTTCGTCGGTCTGGACCCGCCGTAGCAGTCCTTCGAGCATCTTTCCGAGGCGGTTGATGCCCCATTCCATATACTCGTCGGTGTACAGGGCGACCCGTACCACCGCGTCTACGCTCAGCGGGTCTAGGTTCCCGCGTTCCAGGTTCGTAACGACGTATCCGTACTGCTCCAGGATCTCATCCACTATCGGTCGAGCATCCGGCATGTCTTCGGGCTCGAACATGAACACGTAAGCCCCGGCTATTACCTGGAGGGCCTTATCCTGGTAGTCGTACTCCCTCCGAGCGTAGCTCTCGATAACGTCGAAAAGGTCTGAGTACTTGCTGTTCGAAGGACTCTGCTCCATTCTTTCCCTACCCCTTCTAAAGACTTGGTTTCTCCGGGGAATTCTAGCCGGGCGCGAAACCCGCCGCCACGAAGATGCTGTAGAGGCAAAAGCTACTCGCTTGCGCGGGATACGCCGCCAGCTAGAATACCTTCTAACGGGTAAGGTCCAAAAAGAGGAGGAAAGATGGCTGAATTTCCGGAAAAAATCTTGGTCGCGACCGATGGCTCCCAAGATTCAGAGCTGGCTATCCAGAGGGCGGTAGACCTTTCACAGAAAACCGATTCTGAACTGCACATGGTCTACGTAATGCTGATATCGCACTGGATGATGCCCGACACGCTCTCTGACTCTCAGTATCAAAGGCTAAAAGAAGAAGCCCAGCGTTTGTTGGACGAGCAGGCCGAGAAAGCAAAGTCAATCGGCGGCGACGTGCGTCAGGCGCACCTCCAGACCGGCCGACGGGCGGACGAGGAAATCATAAACTTGGCCGAGGAAATTGGTGCGGACGTTATCGTCGTAGGCAGCACGGGTGGCGGTACGATCAGCCGGGCCATCATGGGTAGCGACGCCGAGAGCATCGTCCGACACGCGACGATGCCGGTGCTGGTCGTGCGTAGCGAAAGGAATGGTCGGTAAAGAACGCCGCAAGCAGTACCCAAAATCTGTTCTTGCCTGACAGGAACCGTGATCCACGCGGCACCCGGTCTCACGAAAAGGTATCTAAACTGACATGACCCTGCCGCAGTGGCTGCTGCTGGTCTCGGCCCTGCTTCTGGCGGCGGTTCTGATCGGGCTGCTGGCCCGTAAGGTGCAACTGCCTTTCACCGTCGTATTGGCGGTGGTTGGGTTTGTGGCCGGTTGGATCGGGGCCCCACTCGGCTTCGAGATGCCCCTGGAAGGCGAAGAATTCGAAGGGGTGCTGGTCTTCGTTTTCCTCCCCGTTCTGGTCTTCGCCGCCGCCCTGGGCCTCTCTACCCGGGCTTTCCTCAACAATATTGGCCCGATACTCGTTCTAGCCGTGCTGGCGCTGGTTATATCGGCGGTGCTGGTGGGCGTCTCGCTGTACTTGGTGTTGGGTATTCCTCTGGTCGCGGCGCTTTTATTTGGGGTCCTAATTTCCGCCACCGACCCGGTGGCCGTGGTGGCTATCTTCAGGAAACTCGGGGTTCCTCGCCGGCTGTTGACGCTGGTTGAAGGCGAAAGTTTGCTGAATGACGGACTCGCCATCGTGCTGTTCAACGTGCTCTTGCTCGCTGCTCTAGGGCGCGAGGTGACCTTGCTGGGCGGAGTCGTAGACTTTTTCAGCGTCTTTCTAGGTGGGGCGGCTATCGGGGGTATCCTCGGGTTTGCGGTCTCGATGGCGCTGCCGTGGTTGGATCGTTTCGGGGCGACTACGCTCTCGCTGGCCCTAGCCTACGGTGGTTTCGTCCTTGCAGACGACGTGTTGGGCTTCTCGGGTGTCATGGCTACGGTAGCCGCCGGTCTGGTTCTAAGAGGCCTGGCTCCTAGCCGGGCTTCCTCGGCGGTGCGTGAGCTCTGGGAGCAATTGTGGGGCGCGTTAGACTACGTAGCCAACGCGGTCTTATTCTTGTTGATCGGGATATCCATAGAGCCGGGGCTCATTATCGGGAACCTGGGTGCCATAGCTCTCGCCACGGGTGTTGTCTGTGCGGCACGGGCCGCGGCGGTCTTACCGCTGATATCTGCCCTGCAGCGCTTTACCCGCATCCCCCCGGTAGGATGGCGCAACGAGGCGGTCTTGATCTGGGGCGGGTTGCGCGGCGGGGTGGCACTTGCGCTAGCCCTGGCCCTGCCCGAGTCGCTTCCGCAACGCGAAACTTTCGTAGCGATGACCGGCGGAGTGGTTCTGGCGACGCTGCTCTTAAACGCGACGACCATCTCGTCGCTGGTTCACCGTCTCGGCCTAGACCAACCATCGCGGGCCGATAGGTTCCTGGCGGATTTTGGTGTCGTTCTGGCTGTCGAGAAAGCCCGAGAGCGTCTAAAAGAGTTAGGTTTCGAAGACCCCGAGGCGTTGTCTCATCTTTCGGACATAGAAACCAATACGTGGGAGGAGTTGAAGCAGGTGGATCTCTCCGACGAGGAAGAGGTCACCATATTATTGCGCCGAGGACTTTCTATCGAGCGCGAAACGTATCAGCACCTTCGGGACGCAGGTTTGATCAACTCTCACACCGCCCGAATTTTGCTGCACGAGGTTGGGGATCAAATAGAAGAATCCGACCTGGGCCAGAACTCAATGGATGAGATGGAATCGACTCGCGGGCAGCGCTCATCAGCGGATCGTCTGATCCACTGGCTCTCAGGTTTATTGCCCAAACCAACTCTGAAAATCAACTCCGAAGAAGCATATGATGAGTCGGGAGCCCGAAGACTTGGTGCTCGAAAGGCTCGTAAAGCGC
>JBARZO010000168.1:0-8555 GCA_049650165.1 Rubrobacteraceae bacterium | reverse complement strand
ATATAGGATATAGAACGGCTTCCTCGATCTCCGCCTCCTACTCGTCTACGAACCGTAAACTGACTTGCGAGGCTAGCATAACAAGCTTGTATATATCATCACCTCACAAAGTTTTACATGACCCCCGGAGAAGAGCCGTATACGATTTCACTCTTTCAACGAAGCCGCTTTCGCTTTGCAACTGCGGACGATTAGTATCTTGCTCTAAAGACTCAGCGTTATCCGGCGTTATTCTCTCTACTCGTCGGCAGAGAGCGTGGCGGGCTCAGGTAGCGGGAAAATTTGCAGGAAGTTCTCAACCGCCCGCTCATCGCCTTCGACCTTGACGGCTTCAGAATGCAGCGCCTCCGCAAGGGAGCCGCCACCGTAGACCAGCCCGGCCAGCGTATTGGAGTCGGCCTCTAAGATCACATCAGGCCGATCCGCACTTCCACGCACAACCTCCAATCTACCTTCATCCACTACAGCCCGAAATACATCCTCGCCGAATCTAAGCTCGTAAGTAGCGCTCAGGCCGTCCGCGCGGCGGGAGTCGAACATCGTCCTGAAGGACAGGATGAGGGAATCTACACCCAGAGCTGCGTCGTAGGGCTTTGAAGGGGAGCGGGCTCCCCAACGACCGAGCTGGACTAAGACCGGCTCCAACTCCTTTCCCCACTCGGTCAGCTCATAGACCTTCGAAGCGGCGGGCGGAGGTAGCTTCCGTCGTCGCACCACGCCTGTACCCTCAAGCTCCCGCAGGCGCTGGGCCAGAACATTAGGACTTACTCCAGGCAGTCCCGCCCTGAGGTCTGTAAAACGCTTCGGTCCCAGCATCAACTCGCGGACGGTCAGAAGCGCCCAACGTTCGCCTACGAGATCAAGGGCGTGGGCCGCCGCACAGCCATCATCGTATGTGCGCCTCGTAGCCATAAACGGGATTTTACCACCACAAGATCTAAACTCGGATCTTTAACTAACAATTTATAATTTATTAGTTGTTTTCTAGGATTCTTTCTGTATTCTGCTTTTAGTCGAGCCAACGGAAGGGGAAGCAATTATGGCGGAAGACAACACTACCAACGAGGCCCGGGTTTATCCGCAGCCCCCGGAGCCGAGCCCAGATCTCAAGCGTCTGGACAGGTTAGTGGGTACGTGGGAGACGTCCGGGGGAGCTCCAGGGCAGGTTTCCTTCGAGTGGATGGAGGGCGGCTTCTTCTTAATACAGCACGTCGATCTGGAGCAATACGGGCAGAAGATCAAGGGTATGGAGATCATCGGACATGAAAGGCCATTCGGAGCCAAGCCAGGCGAGGACATAAAGTCTCGCTTCTACGACAACATGGGTGACACCCTCGACTACGTCTACGAGCTTGAGGGCGACACGCTCACGATATGGGGTGGAGAGAAAGATTCTCCGGCGTACTTCAGGGGCACCTTCAGCGACGACGGTAACACCATGTCCGGCGAGTGGGTGTATCCGGGCGGCGGTGGCTATAAGTCGACCATGACCAGGTCCGAGTAATCGTATACCCAATCGGATTACATCTGAACAGAGCTTCGGTGTAGCGTGCGACTAGCAAGTGATGTCAAGCCAACATACGAAGGAGGAAGGGTCGAGATGAGGAACATGACTGAGACCACGCAAGTTGGCTGCATGTGCGGGCAGGTCCAACTCGAAGTGGAGCGCGCGCCGATTGTCAGTGCCGAATGTTGTTGCAATAGCTGCCGCGAGGCGGGCGAGCGATTGCAGACCCTACCCGACGCTCCGCAGGTTCTCACAGAAAATGGTGCGACGCGCTTCGTCCTCTACCGCAAGGATCGTGTTCGCTTTCTCAAGGGCACCGATCTGCTCAAGGAATTTCGCCTCACCCCCGAGGCAAAGACCCGCAGGGTCGTCGCCACCTGTTGCAGCACGCCGGTTTTCCTTGAGTTCAAGGGCGGACACTGGCTTAGTCTTTATGGTGGCCTTTGGAACGAAAGAACGCTGCCCCCGCTCGAAATGCGGACGATGACGGCTGATCTGCCGGATGCTTCGGTACTTCCCGACGATGTCCCGAACGCCAAAAGCCAGACGCTTCCGTTCTTTGTCAAGCTGATGGGCGCGTGGATCGCGATGGGATTCCGAAGTCCGAAGGTACCAGTGAAAGGAGAAATTCATGTCTGAGACAGACCACAACAGGCTGCCAGAGGCCAAGCTATCGAAAGGAGAACAGTAAATGAGCAGGGGCATCCGGCACGCTGGGCGGTGGTCCCCTCTCGTGCTTAGTCAGGTGCCCCGGACAGACGCGAATTAGCTGATTAGGTGGATGAGATGCAGTATCTAACAGAGGAGGTTGCTGTGAGGAAAGTGGTTGCAGCGGAGTTTCTGTCGCTAGATGGGGTGATGGAGTCTCCTCATAAATGGCACTTCCCATATTTCAATGAGGAGATGGGTCAGGCGATGAATGAGAGTATTGCGGTCTCCGACACCATGCTGCTCGGGAGGGTGAACTATGAAGAGTGGGCGGCTTTCTGGCCTGGGCAAGATCCGGAGGAGAACCCGATGGCCGCTCATATGAACGGCGTTCGGAAGTACGTTGTCTCGACGACGCTTGAAGAGCCGCTCGGGTGGCAGAATTCTACGCTTATAAACGCAAACGTCGCTGAAGAGATCTCGGAGCTCAAGCAGGAAGTGGGCGGGGACATTGTGATCCTCGGCAGCGGCACTCTGGTTCGGTCTCTCTTACGCTACGATCTGATCGACGAACTGAAGTTGATGATTCACCCCATAGTCGTGGGCAGTGGCAAGCGTCTCTTTGAGGAAGACGAGGAGCGGACACCGCTGGAACTCGCCGGGTCAGAGACGTTCGAGACGGGTGTCCTTTACCTAACCTATCGGCCGGCGAAAGAAGAGTAGGCAGCCTGAATGACGCTTCTACTTCGGGACAAGAATGCCGTGATCTACGGAGGTGGTGCCGGAGCTCAGGAGAGTAGTCATCCAGCACCCCGAACATCTCGCCCGGATGAGCGAGTCAGAATTGCTTCGGCTTCACGGCATGGGTTCGAGCTTCGGGATGCGCTCTCGGCAAACAACCAGTCATTGGCGAAGGAGGAGAGACAGTGAACAAGACTTATCATGGGAGTTGCCATTGCGGAGAGATTCGCTTCGAGGCGGATGTGGATCTCTCGGAGACGGCGATACGCAAGTGCAATTGCAGCTTCTGCCTCAAGTCCGGCTACAAGAAGGCGCTCATTGGCTACGACGAACTGCGGATCTCCGCGGGAGAGGATCTTCTGCAGAACTACCACGCACAGGATAGCAACTGGCCCGAGGGCGACATAGATCACTGGCGCTGCCCCGATTGTGGCATGCAGCCCTTCTCGCGGGGCTACCTCGAAGAAATAATGGGCGGGAACTTCTGGGCCGTGAACGTCGCCTGTCTGGATGACGTTACAGAGGAAGAGCTCGCTGCAGCGCCAGTGATCTACGAGGACGGCAAACGTGACCGTCAGGAGCGCGAGCCGGAAATCACTTGCTACCTCTAACGAGAGGGAGCAAGACGGTGGTTGAAGTTGACGAGACTAAAGGAGGTAGATCCATGAGGAACAAGGAGGGCTCATGCAACTGGTAGTAACGCAGAACATCACGCTCGATGGTGTGATTGAAGCGACCGGAGAATGGTTTGCCCCGGCCGGATATGAGACCGATGTCGACAACTCCGACATCGAGACGACGTTGCGCGAACACATGGAGCAACAAGATGCGCTGCTGCTCGGGCGTAATACCTTCGAGAGCTTTCGCGGCTATTGGCCGCAGCAGACCGACGATACGACAGGCGTCACCGACCATCTCAACAAGATCCAGAAGTATGTCATGTCCAGCACCATGCAGGATCCGGAATGGGAGAACACCACCGTGTTGCAAGACTCTCTGGAGGATGAGGTCCGGACGCTTAAGGCCAGGCCGGGCAAAGAGATCGGGATTACGGGCAGCATCAGCGTTGTTCGCGACCTGATCGCCGCTGGACTGGTGGACGAATATAGGTTGTTCGTCTTCCCTGTCGTACTCGGGCGCGGCGAGCGGCTGTTCGCCGACTCAACCGAGGTCCCTGGACTCAGACTGCTAGAAGCCAAATCCTTCCGCTCCGGCGTCGTGCTCCTGGGCTACCGTCCAGCACGACGGTGCGCGGCATGACGATGGCGCGTCCGACGCTTCTCAGAATACAGGAAGGATAGAACGAATGGCGACTTATATACTGATCCCTGGGGCAGGAGGCGATGCTTGGTACTGGCATCTGCTGGAGCCTGAGCTTCAAGAACGGGGCCACGAAGCGGTGTCAGTGGACCTGCCGGCCGACGACGATTCAGCAGGGCTGTCAGAGTACACCGACGCAGTGGTCGAGACTATCGGCGACCTCACCGACCTGGTCTTGGTGGCCCAGTCGTTAGGTGGGTTCACAGCGCCTCTGGTGTGCGAGCGGGTGCCGGTGGACCTGCTGGTAATGCTGAATGCGATGGTTCCGTCGCCGGGCGAGTCACCGGGGGACTGGTGGACCAATACCGGCCACGCGCAGGCGAGGCGAGAACAAGCCGAGCGCGAAGGCAGGGACCTCGCCACTGAGGACATGCCGGACTTCTTCTTCCACGATGTCCCGCCCGAGGTCACAACCGAAGCGTGGGCCAGGGGAGAGCCACGTCAGTCCGCGACGCCGTTCACGCTACCATGGCCCCTGGCGGAGTGGCCCGAGGTGCCGACGAGGTTCCTGCAGGGCCGCGACGATCGCTTCTTCCCGGTGGAATTTCAGCGCCGGGTCGTGCGGGAACGTTTGGGCATAACCCCCGACGAGATGGACGGCGGGCACCTCGTCGCCCTCAGCCGCCCGGAGGAACTTGCAAGCAGACTCGACGCCTATTGGAAGGAGCGAAACGATGGCTAAAACTAATCCTGTTGCCAAACTGGACTCACGGCTCAATAGTGATGAGGCGACGTCGACGGCGAGGGAGTCATGACAACAGTAGAACGTTCCGATGACCCGGTACACCATCACATCCTCATCATCGCAGGACATCTGGTCGTCGAGCCCGCCGATCGTGACGCCTACGTTGCGGAGTGTGCGCCGATCGTCGAGACGGCGCGGGCCGCCATTGGCTGCCTCGACTTCTCCATCACGGCCGACAGTGTAGATCCTGCACGTATTAGCATCTACGAGCTCTGGGAGAGCGAAGATCGGCTACTCGCCTTCCGCGGCTCTGGCCCGAGCAGCGACCAGAAGACCCGGATCCTCGACGCCAGCGTGAAGCGCTACGCCATATCGTCAGTCGAGGAGCCCTGAGCTGCTTGCCCGCTTTTCGTAAATCTGACGCTGAGTTCACGCGCTGCATCCTCAGCGATCTCCTGAACGTTCTACTCGACATACTTACCCCTACAAAGAAAGGTACATTATGGATTGGAAACTCGAAGTAGTGGTCGTTCCCGTTACGGACGTAGACCGTGCCAAGGCTTTCTACGCCGAGAAGCTTGGCTTCGACGTGGATCACGATACCAGGGTCAGCGACGAGGTACGCGTTGTCCAGTTGACTCCCCCGGGCTCGGCATGCTCGATCGTCTTGGGCAAAGGCGTCGTCGAGATGCAGCCTGGCACGCTCAAGGGTCTGCAACTGGTGGTCGAAGACGTTCGGGCAGCGCGGACCGAGCTTGTAGACCGTGGTGTGAAGATCGGTGAGGTTCAGGTGCTCGGAGCCTCGGGTTCTCGCCCGGCGCGTGACGGGGAAGACCTCGAGCACGTGGGATTCGTCTTCTTCAGCGATCCAGACGGCAACGGCTGGGCAGTTCAAGAGATCCACGGTCGCGGCTAGTTTAATCTAAAGGAGAAGAAACGTGGGGAAAGTAGTTGCGGAATTCTCGATGTCGCTGGACGGATTTGTCGCCGGACCGAACGCTGGTCCGCACAACGGGCTAGGCGATGGAGGGCTCCGCATCCACCAGTGGATGTTCGATGTCAAGAGCTGGCGCGAGCGGCACAGCCTCATCAGCGGCCCGACCAACCAAGATGATGAGGTCGTCAAGGAGTATTTCGCCCGGACCGGAGCCTACGTGATGGGACGCCGGATGTTCGACGAAGGAGAAGTAGCTTGGCCGAACCCGCCACCTTTCCAGGCTCCCGTCTTCGTCCTCACCAACCACGCGAGAGAACCGTGGGTCAGACAGGGAGGAACGACCTTCACCTTCGTACCCGACGGGATCGAGAGCACCCTGGAGAAGGCAAAGTCGGCCGCCGACGATAAAGATGTCATGGTTGCGGGCGGCGCGAATACCATCCAGCAATTCTTGGAGGCTGGCTTCGTGGACGAGGTGCAGATTCACCTGGTCCCCGTGCTGCTCGGTGACGGAGCCCGGTTGTTCGACCATCTGAGCTCCGAGCAAATTGCACTGGAAACGACCAGGGTGATCGACGCCCCTGGAGTAACGCATCTCAAGTTCCGTGTCACAAAGGAGAACCTGTGATGGTGGATGTAGTTGTTGAGGAAGACTGCGGCAACGCACCGAAGAAAGTGCTGATCAAGGACTGGTTGGTGTCGCTCGCGACCGGCGAGATCGACGCGGTTACTTCCCAGCTTACAGAGGATGCCCAGTGGGACGTCGCCGGCTCAAGAGCTGCCGAAGGGATGAAAGGCGTCTCCACCATCGTCGCGGAACTGGGGACGTTACCGGTTGCGACGTTGGTGATCGGCAACATCTTGAGCCACGGGAAGCGGGTGGCCGCCGATGGATCTCTACGGCTTCGTGATGGCCGGGAGGTACGCTTCGCCTATTTCTTTACGTTCAGCGGACATGGCCGTACGGCGAAGATCTCCGAGATATCTACATACGCAATCGACCAGGCAGGGTAGTCGCAGACATATCTGCGATCCAACAAACAAAGGAGTAGCGCATGTCTGAATCGCCGGAAAACCACACGATTGCTCGATGCTCATGCGGAAGCGTCGAACTCGAAGCGATCGGTGATCCTATTGTAAGCGCTGTCTGCTACTGCGAAAGTTGTCAGGCTGGCTCTCGCCAGATCGAAGCACTCCCGAATGGAAATCCTGTTTGCGATTCGGATGGCGGGACCGCGTTCGTACTTTACCGGAAGGATCGCATCGAATACTCAAAGGGGTCTCAGTTGCTACAAGGCTACAAGCTCAGAGATGAATCCACAACGAACCGAGTCGTCGCCACCTGTTGCGACTCGCCCATGTTCCTCAGCTTCGAGAAAGGGCACTGGTTGTCGATATACCGAGCAGCATTACAGGGAGATTTGCCACCCCTGGAGATGCGCATTCAAACAAAGTCCAGGCCCGCAGGCACTGATCTCCCAAACGAGATACCAAGCTACCCGGGACATTCCCTCAAGTTCATGGTAAAGCTCTTTACTGCCTGGATTGCGATGCTGCTTCGTCGATGAGCCGTGGCGTATTGCATCATTTGCCGCGCCTCTTAGATGTAGCTGGTCTACTATCGCGCTTAGCCTTCTTTGGTCTTCTCTAGCAGCCGGACCTCGCTGATAACCATCTGCTTGTCTACGGCTTTACACATATCGTAGATCGTCAAAGCCGCCACGCTTACGGCGGTTAGCGCCTCCATCTCGACGCCGGTGCGGTCGCTCACCTGGGAGGTGGCGATGATCTCTATTTGATCCTCCCCAACGGCAAACTCGACGTCTAGGTGGGTCAGGTTCAGACCGTGACAGAGCGGTATTAGATCCGGCGTTCGCTTGGCCGCCAGTACACCGGCGATCCTCGCCGTGTTCAAAGCGTCGCCTTTGGGGAGCGCCTTGTCCTGCAACATTCGAACAGTTTCGGGCGACATCTTGATAATCCCCCCGGCGGTCGCGGTGCGCCGGACGATGTCCTTCTCCCCCACATTGACCATTCGCGCAGCGCCTTCCTGGTCCAGATGTGAAAACTCCGTCATTGTTCAACCTCCAGGTCTACTGCCAACAAGCGGTGGTCGCTTAGGCTTTTCTGAGTAGAGTATCCCACCTCGCGGAACCCGCCCCTGTACAGGACGTAATCTATACGACGATCGCTATTGTGGGTAGCCTCTTCGGTACCGGCTACACGCAGACGCTCCGAGAGTATGAAATCGTTTAGGAAAAGATCCTCCCTCGTCGCGTTGAAGTCGCCGGCGAGAACTACGCTTCCACCGTCGAGAGCCCCCGACAGTAGCGAAAAGCTCTGGTTACGCAACCCGTTCTCCAAGGACATGTGGGTGTTTACCACCTGGAACTCCACTCCTTGCCAGGATACCCGGCAGACCTGGGCCACGCGGGGCTCGAAACAATCTCTCCACCAGCGACTACTTGCCCGGTACAGTCCATAGCCCCGTCGTACAGACTGGGCGGCAGGGATCACGCCGAGGTGGCCGTTGAGTTGTTTTGTACGTCTTTCAGTAAAATGTGCTCCCGAGGGGAGTACCGTAGCCAGGTATTGCAAACCGTGACGGGCGAGCGATACAAAAGCCCGACCGCGAAAGGTGTTGAGGATCCGAAACGCCCGACGCGGACTCACTTCCTGCAAAAAGACGAGCGCGTCACGATCGTTCAGAAGTTCTT
>JBARZO010000167.1:0-4165 GCA_049650165.1 Rubrobacteraceae bacterium | reverse complement strand
CTTCAAGGGACTTGCGGCCAGAGAGCAATTTCGTCGGGCAATCCTCGACGTCATGGCCTCTCAGAACCTCGACGCGCTTCTCTTTCCAAACTCGCAGGTGTTACCGCCAACGCGAAAAGAGCTCGACGACTGGAAGTGGACCGTGCTCACCTTTCCCACCAACGCGCTAATTGCGGCGCAGTCGGATCTTCCGTCTATCTCGCTGCCCGCAGGGTTCGCGGAAGGGAACGTACCCGTGGGGTTCGAAATCGTTGGGAAACCTTACGGCGAGGCCGAACTGCTGAAGCTGGCTTACGCCTACGAGCAGGAAACGACCCCTCGTAAACCGCCGGAGAGCGCACCACCGCTCACTGACGAACCTCAGTAGAAAACCAGAGGGATCGTCTACCGGCAGACGATTCTTCTGAGAAAGGAGAGCGCAGCATGACGGAGACCGCCGAGCGGTACATGGGGAGCAGCGTCCCACGCAAAGAGGACCCGACGTTGCTCACGGGCCGGGGCAACTTCACCGACGACATCAAAGTGTCGGGTATGCTGCACATGGCCGTACTCCGCAGCCCACTGGCCCACGCCAAGATTACCGGCATCGACGTTTCGGGGGCCCGGGATCAACCCGGCGTCGTAGCCGCATTTACCGGTGAGGATCTGGCTGAGGAGTGGGCCATCGGTATCCCCTGCGGCTGGCCGGTTACGGAGGACATCAAGATCCCCGATCACTGGCCCCTCGCCAAAGACGAAGTGAACCACATGGGCGAGGCTGTGGCCGTGGTCCTGGCGACCGACCGCTACAAAGCCCAGGACGCCCTAGAGCATATCGAGGTGGACTACGAGCCTCTCGATGCAGTCGTGGGCGTGGAAGCTGCTCTGGAGGAAGGCTCCCCGCTGGCACACGAGGAGTTCGGGACCAACGAGTGCTACGTGTGGCCGCTCGGTACCGGGGACGTGGACGAGGCTTTCGAGAAGGCGGACGTGGTGGTTAGTGAGCGCTACATCCAGCAGCGCCTTATACCTAGCGCCATCGAACCTCGGGCAACCGTAGTGATGCAGGAGCCGGGACACGGCGGCTCTTTTACCGTCTACACCTCGACTCAAGTGCCACACTTCGTAAAGGAAATACTCTCTGCGGTTTGTGGGACGCCGCAGCACAAGATCCGGGTCGTGGCTCCTGACGTTGGCGGCGGCTTTGGTTCCAAGCTGAACGTCTATTCTGAGGAAGCGTTGGTGCTGGCGCTCTGTCGTAGGCTGGGAACCCCGATCAAATGGGTCGAGGACCGCTCGGAGAACCACCAGGCGACGATTCACGGCCGGGGTCAGGTCCAGTATATGGAGCTTGCCGCCACGAACGAAGGTAAGATCCTGGGCATGAAAGTCAAGCTCCTGGCCGACATGGGAGCCTACCTGCAACTCCTGACCCCCGGCATCGCCATCTTCGGCTCGTTTACCTATCCCGGCCTCTACGCGTTCGACGCCTACTCCTTCGAGTGTACGGGGGTCTTCACCAACCTTACCCCTACCGACGCCTACCGCGGGGCCGGTCGCTCCGAGGCGGCCTACGCCCACGAGCGGATCATGGACGCCCTCGCCCGCGAACTGGAGATGGACCCGGCGGACCGGCGCCTCAAAAACCTGATGCCTCCCTTCGACGAGCCGACCACCAACCCCCCCGGCGTCAGGTACGATTCCGGCGACTACGAAACTTGCATGCGCAAAGCTCTGGAGCTTGTGGACTATGAGAGTTTGCGCGATGAGCAGCGCCAACGCCGGGAGGCTGGAGACACAAAGCAACTCGGCATAGGCATCGGTAATTTCACCGAGAGCGGCGGTCTCTCTCCTTCGAAGGTTGCGGCCGGGGTGCGCCTCCAGAGCGGCGGCTGGGAGGCGGCCAACGTCCGGTTTACATCAGCGGGCACGGTCGAGGTCGTAACGGGAACATCGCCCCATGGACAGGGACACGAGACTTCGTGGGCCCAGATCGCCGCCGACGCCCTCGGCGTTTCCCCCGACGACGTCGAGGTTTTGCACGGAGACACAGCGGTCGCCCCTATGGGCCGGGACACCTACGGTTCCCGCAGCCTCGCGGTAGGAGGCGTGGCGGTCCACCTTGCGTGCGACAAGGTGGTCGAGAAAGGTAAGAAGATAGCAGCCCACCTGCTGGAAGCCTCCGAAGAGGACATGGAGTTCGAAGGCGGCGCGTTCAGCGTCGCCGGCTCTCCGGACCAGAACATCACCATTCAGGAGATAGCGGGCAAGGCGCTACTGGCGGACGATTTGCCGGAGGGTATGGAGCCGGGTTTGAATGAGCAATCCGTTTTCGACCCGCCCAACTTTACCTGGCCTTTCGGCACCCACATCTGTGTGGTCGAGGTGGACACAGAGACGGGCAAGACGGAGATCGTTAATTATGTTGCCGTGGATGATTGCGGGCCGGTAGTAAACCCGGAAATCCTAAACGGGCAACTCCACGGTGGTATCGCCCAGGGTATAGCCCAGGCGCTCTACGAAGAGGCCGTCTACGATGAAAACGGTACGTTGCTTACAGGCTCGATGGCAGACTACATGATCCCGGGTGCGCCGGAAATCCCGAACATGACCCTGGAGCAGACCGTTACACCTTCACCGACCAATCCGCTCGGTGTCAAAGGCATTGGAGAGTCCGGGGCCATAGGTTCATCCCCGGCGGTCGTAAACGCGGTGATAGACGCCCTGGAGCCGTTCGGCGTGACTCATGTAGACATGCCGGCTTCGCCGATGCGGGTGTGGCGGGTGTTGGAAGAAGCTCGGAGAAGTGCCGGCAACGGCACATAGCAAGCCGGGCAGGTTTATCGTCCAGGCGAGTAAGGTATAAAAGCGACAATAACCCCGAAAACGAGGAGGTCTCGAATGGGTGAGAAAAAGAGCAGCAAACAGGACAAGGGTGAGGGAGCGCTAGATAAGGTCAAAGGCCGGGCAAAAGAAGCCGCCGGCGCCTTGAGTGGCGACAAGAAAAAGAAGTCCGAGGGTCGCTCCGACCAGCGCAGCGGCACCATGAAAGAGAAGAAAGGCCATCTCAAAGACCTTTTGAAGTAACCGTAAATCGGAACTTCAGGCACAGAAAAAGGGCCGGAATTTTACTCCGGCCCTTCGTGTTGCTGCTTTGACGGATGTTACGAGGCGGGCTTGAGCTTACGGTCGATCTGACCGACTACCGTCTCGCGGTTCTTGTTGCTCTTCTCGTATTCACGAACCTCACGAAGCTCCTGGGCGGAGAGGTTATCTAGCTCTTTGTCGACTTCCTCAACGTTCAGCTCGTCATAGCCGGCGATGGGGAATCCACCCTCGGTGATCTCGCTCTCGACCAGCTTGAGCCCTTGCTTGTAGTAGGAGAGCGGCGCATACACGAGATCCATGTAAGCGTCTACGCTCTCGCCGACCAGATTCTGGAGGGCGCCGCGCTGCTTCTCTGCCCGCTCGACCAACTCCTGAGTCATGGCCCGGTTGCTCTCGGCCTGCTGACGAAGCTCCCGCGTGCCAGTCTCGAACATGTCCTGCCAGAACTTCACGTTCCGCTGCTGCAGGGCGACCGTGTGGTCCACAACCGTCTTGTAAGAGTCGCGAGTGGTCTCCATCGCTTGCTTCGTTACCTCGGTGGTCTTTTCCATCGTAGCCATTCTCTAACCTCCTGAAATCACAAACTTTCTATCAACGTCTATATATGCAGTTTACACATATATACCAATGTGTCAAGTGTTTGTTGTATCCTGTGGCGCAGAAAGTTTGATGGGGTTATGCTCCGGCAGCAGGGCCATTATTTTAGGAGGAGATTTTGTTGGATCAGGCCAAGTCTGGAGATTATGTTTTGATCGGGCGGATGGAGGCGGATGTGCCAGGGTATCTCTCCTATAGTGTGGAGGAGGGAGAGGTTCTGTGTATTTTCCACAGCATGGCCGAAGCGGAAGAGTTCTACGAGCGGTGGCGGCTGCAGATACCGGGAGAGGGATGGGGTGCGGTGATGCCCGGGGCTAAGGAGTTGATAGGTATATTATCGAACTTCGACCTCGTTTCGATCAGTCCGGAGCCAATTCCGGGTGCGACGGAGTACCTGCTCCCGGCAGAGGATCTTGTGCAACAGATCGGGAATTCTGGTTGGTCTGGTCACTGAATCCTACTTCTGACGATGAATCTACAC
>JBARZO010000166.1:0-5997 GCA_049650165.1 Rubrobacteraceae bacterium | reverse complement strand
GCCCTATCCTCTCCGGCCTCCATCACGCTAGCGAAGCCAACCCCGAGTGCCCCGCGCACTACCTCAATAGCCTCCTCCATAAGAGCACTGAACTCCGCGTCTTCCAGGGCGAGAAGCAGAAGGTCTGCGAGCTCTTTCTGGCTGCGCCCCCCGTTGGCGTCGGAGCGTCTGCCATTACTGGGATTGGAGTTAACAGCTCCCAATGGCACCTCCAGCTTCGGGAACAAGTACCGGGCAAAGACTAGGTATAACGATCCCCTGCAGTACGGACCCACTCGTCAAGCGGCACGCCCATCGCTCGGCTGATAGCGTAGATCTTGCCGAAGCTCGGCTCCTTGAGCCTGCCCGCCTTGAGGTGGCCGACGTAATGGTGGAAGAAGTAGCTCTTGGTTGCAATCCCCGGCTCTCTCCCCCGTACCTTGAGGTAACAGCGCACATAGCACCGGACTGGACCTGCTGCTTCGACGTCAATGCCTCCCCCCTTTGAGAGTCTCCTGCGCCACGTCTTTACATATCTATAACGTAACTGTAACACTTTCGCAATATGTTTTTTTAAGAATACGGTGTTTGTGAGAGTGTTTTTTCAGCCGAAATCGGTGTGCGATGGACGATGGGCTCGGACAGGAACACAATTTTCGATGTCTTTAGCAGCCAGATAGGTATCGAGGACGCGTACTGTGGCGTGCTGACTGCGGCCGTTTAGAATTATGCTTCGCGTAGGTTCGGGCAGGAAGCGGGCGTCAGCGGCCAGGACAGCAGCCAGTTGTACCCAAACCGGCGGCAAGTGATCAGCTTGCGTACGTGAACTGGTGTCTGCAAGCTCGGCGAGTGTAAGGGCTGGTTCCAAGGCGTTGTATAGGGCATCATCCCGGATATCGTAGTGTATTCGGTCGCCGAGGTGTCCCAGGTAGAGGCCAGCGGAGTCGGGGTTGTCTAGGAGTTCGCTCTGGGCGGCCTGAACCTTGGTGACTAGTTCCTGGTAACGAGGGTCGATCATCAAGGCCAGAAGGGCGACAGTGAGGCGCCCTTGCTCCTGTTGTCGGTGAGTAATGCCTAGCATGGCAGCAGAGCGGTAAAAGTAGGCAGCCGTCTTTGCCCCAGAAGCTGAGGCCCCGAGTCCAGCCCCGAAGACGAAGTAGGCCGCTGCCTCTATCTCATGTCGATGCCGTATCCAGTCGCGGCACCGCTCCAGCAACGCCTCCCGCTCCTCGGCCGAATAGTAGAACGCGATGCCGATCAGGAAGCCGCATCCGGCCAGGGTCATGGCGGCCAGTTGGACAGTGTGCCACAGGTCCAACAATGGGTTGAGGGCCGCGCGATCCGGCGCTAGCACCCGGCCCGCTGCGATGATGAGGTTGGCAGCTAGGGCGGTGAGGAAGGACAGACCCACCACGGTTAAAGAGACGTTCTGAATTCGCAATGTTGGGGTGGACCTCCGTAGACTCGCGCGGAAGAATACGGAGGTTATCAGCATCAGATAGCCGATTTCTACAAAGTTGCGCAGACGTGGAACAAGCAACTCCGCGGTACCGGGGGCCACGGAGTCTATGGCGGGCTGAGGGAAAAATATCGCGCAGACCGTGCCGATCACAAACGGTAGAAGCGGTAGTACGTAAGGGCCTGTGGCAAGGACGCGCTCCGTGCGGGGGTGGTTCTTGCCGATACTGCGGGCAACGAGGTAGCAGACGTACGCCAGTGCGAATTCGTAAGGTAATGCTCGGAGTGCCCCAAACAAGACCTGCACGCGTCCTGGCGTTTCAACAGCAACGCCCGAAAGCACCCAGAACAGACCGCCCGATAGGTTCGCCAGAGCCCCAAACAGGACTGGGTAGCGTCGGTAGTCGGGGCGCAGTCGCACGTACAAGAGCATGGCGGCGCCGGTGACGCACAACACGACTCCGAGGAAGAGATGGAAATGCTCCGGCTGCGGCGTAGTCGCCACGAGTCAGCCGATCTGGCTGAGTCTTGAGGTTTCTACGGTCATCGTCCCAAGGGAACCCGTGATGATGGCGTACTGGGCACGCAGGTCCGCCTCCGCCTCGTGGAGGCCGTTGAGCGCTTCGGGCGGAAGGCTAGAGATGAGCGGGGACTTGCGGGCAAGCCGCCGTTGTGGCTCGTACCTGCCCTGGGTGCCCGTATCCTGTGCCTCCCGGGCCCGAGCTAACGGCGAGGCTGGGATCGGGGGGTGGGCGGCGGCGAGGTGCCCGAGCTCGTGAGCGGCGGTGAACTGGTGGAGCCACGGGCTCAAACCCGCCGGAACCTCGACACGGACCTCGGTGCCCTCCGCCGCGTAGACGAGCCGACCAAAGCCCACGGGTGCGTTGGTCAGGCCCCGCGCGCCGAGGTCGAACTCGGCGTTGCTCAAGACTGCGATCTCGACGCGTCGTTCTATGTAGGCACCTAAGGCGGCTGCGTACTCTTCTAGCGAATGCTTGCGACCATGGAGTCCGAGCAACGTGAGCTCCAGGACATACTCCTCGAATGGGAGCCGATCGGCGGCTAAGGCCTCGAGGGCTACGCGCTGTTCCTCTCCGCTACCTGAGTCGTACGCCTTCCGGACCCGCAGGACCGATCCTTCCGCGTACCACACGGTTATGGCTTTCAGTATCCCGGGGGTTTCGGTACGCTTTCTAGCGTACGCGTCGTCCCCCCTCCGACCTCCGACGAATCTAGCCAGGCTTGCTCGGACCTGCATCATCTCCTTCTGCCAATTGGTCCAGTAGGAACAGGATCATGTCCTTCTGCTCCTCGGACCGGCCGTGGAACTTGTTGAGCACCGCCCGGCCCTTTTCAGTGCGTGCCGCAGACAACCAGCCCTCATCCAACGGTGGCAGGTCGTCGGGGTCGGTGTACCAGTAAGATACGTCTATCCCGAAGACGTTCGATAGCGCCAGGTACTGCGAGCCCTGCAAATCCTCGACCATGCCGTTTCGCGCCGCCAAAATCTGCTCCTCGGAAAGCGCCCCGAAGGTGAGCCCGGCGACCTCGGCAGTCGTAAACGGCCTACCAGTGCGAGCATTTCTCCTCTTATCGAAGAGTTGCTCCAACCTGGCGGTGAGGGTCCGCGGCCCCTCTTCGCCCGACAGTTCGTGGGGGCTCTGCGTCCGAAACCACAACTCGTACGGGAAGCCCATGACCTGGGCTATGACCTGCAGCCTGTCGGTCCCCGGCTGCCGGATACGGCCATGGACGAGGTTGGTCAGGTAGTTTGCGCGCACGAAACCCTCTGTGGCCCGCTCTATCTCGGCGTGCGTCCATTTAGAGCCGTCGGGCTTGCGGTGCCGCTCCTTCAGGTACAGGAACCTCTTGCCGTAGTCCAGGCCGTTCACGAACGCATCCTCTCTGTCATCCCCGATGAGAAGCTCGGCAGCATGGGCATTGCGGGCGCTGGCCTAAGCGTTACTCCAGCCTTCGGTACCACCTGTGCGCTGCGGTCTGGTGAGAGACGGCAGCCCTGGGCGAGGGTGGCGAGGACCAGCGGACCCTCCATCCGGGCCAGGTTCACGCCGATGCACCCGCGCGGCCCCCCGCCGAAGGGTATGTGCGCGAAGCGATGCCGGCCCTCGGAACGCTCGGGCGAGAATCGGTCAGGATCGAACCTTGCCGGCGCAGGCCACACCGCAGGGTTGCGGTGTACGAGGTAGGGACTCACGGCGATCCTGGAGTCCTTTGGGATGCGGTAGCCGGCTATCTCGTCCTCCTCGTTCGCAATGCGGGCGATCATCCACGCAGGCGGGTATACGCGCAACGTTTCCTCGAAGACACGCTTGGTGTACATCAGGCCGCCGTCGCGGCCCACATCCTCGGCCCCCGCCGTCCGGCCGGCCAGCACCTCCCCCACCTCGCTGCGCATCCGACGGTCGTTCTCGGGATTGGTGGCGAGCAACCATATGGCCCACGCCAGGGCGGCGGCCGTGGTCTCGTGCCCGGCGACTAGCGTGGTCATTACCTCGTCACGCACCTGAAGGTCGCTCAGGCCCTCACCGGTCTCCTCGTCGCAGGCCAGCAGGAGCATAGATATTAGGTCCCCCCGATCCTCTCCGGAGGCCCGCCGCTCGCGAATTATCCCGTAGATTAGATCGTCCATCGCGCGGCCCGCGCGCCTGAACCGTAGGTTAGCTGGCGTGGGGACCGAAGGCGGAGGAGAGTAAAGGCGGCGGATGTGGCGGTCGGCGTAGGCCAGGAACTCGTCCACTGCCCAGCTCACCTCCGACGCTTCGTCGTTGAGATCTACCGAGAGCATCGCGCGGCCAACGATCTCGAGCGCGAGGCGTCGCATCTCCTCGGCCACGTCCACCGCCTCACCCCGGTCTGCGGCAGGTCGCCACCTCTCCTTCAGCATCCGCTCCGTCGCGCCGGTGATCGTCTCCGCAAGGCTGGCGAGGCGCCTGTGGTGGTAGGCGGGTTGGGCCAGGCGGCGCTGACGGCGCCAGAACTCGCCCTCGCTCGTCACGAGGCCTTCGCCGACGATGTGCCCCAGCCGCCGGTAAGCGGCCGACTTGCGATAGTTGGTTGCGTTGGTTTTCAGCACGTACTCGGCGTGCTCCGGCTTGAGAACTACATGAACCAGCATGGTGTCCCGCAATCCCCTGGGCACCGTGAAGCTCCAAACGTCCCCGTAGGAATAGCCTTGGCGGAAGAAGCCCAAAGTGTCGCGCTGTACGTCGAGCGCGCTTCCAACGAGGGGAAGCCCGTTTGGGCCCGGTGCCCGGTCTGCCAACTCCGGGGGACCGTACCTAAGCCGGGCAGCCAGAGACGTCCTTCCGCTCATACCGCCGCGACTCCGATTACTGCCGCAGCAGCCCCGACCCCGGCGCCGGCAAGCACCTGGGCCAAGGTGTGCCTCCGTTCGGCCACCCGGGCCCACATTACGAGCGGTACCGCCGCTACGAAAGGTAGGCCCCAGAGCCCGAATACTGAGCTGGCCCAGACGGCCGCGTGCCCAGCGACCACAGCGTGAGCGCTGGCCTTCCACCAGAGTGTGATTACGGCGAGGAGCAACGCCGCACCGAGCATCGACCCCATAAGGGCAACGAGTTCGGCCGGGGCGCCAAAGACCACCAGGCTCACCTGCAGCGCCACGGCTGAAGCCAAGAGAACGAGAGCCGGCACTCTGCGCTCCTCTTTGGCCTTTAGCCAGAAATCTCCGACCTTCTTCGAAGCTGTCCTGTGCAGGAGATAGGCTACGACGGCGCCGGCGGCGAGAAGTTGCAGCGCCACGTAGAACAAGGCGCCCAGCCAGGAGGCCACCGTAACCGTCGCAACAAGTGCGAAGAGCACGGTGAAGAGGGCGAACGGATTGAGCACTTGGCCCAGCCTTCTCGCGACGGTTTCTGTTCCCAGAATTACCACGTCCTTCCAACTCTCGATTCGCTATCGTGGGACGTCCGAAGACCCCATGAGCGTCGAAATCTTACACCTCAGAAACCTTCGTTGCCACCGACGTGTTTGCCAGTAACGTAATTTGCTGCGAGAACGTCCGAGTTTGAGGAAAGTTAGTGTAATGGTGCCAACATATCATCCCTGTTTCACCCGTCAATTGCCCATAAAGGGTCGCTACTATCGGTCGTCCGACGCAGAAAGTGACCTTAAAGGGTCGTTACTTATCTCATTAGTATCTTTTCTGGATAAAATGTGGTCGTTTCTACCCTCGTGTGGGGACCTTTTGTGGTGAGCTGCAACGCCGAAGCATCGCGATCTTTACTCATGTCTCGGACCCAAACACTGCGTCGTTTGTGTTCCTCATGCAGTAGCGACCCTTTATGGATATCTTGACCGAATCGAGGCTGCATAGCGACCCTTTATGGATAGTTTTAGAGACTATTTATGGATGCAGAAGCTCCTTGTCGTCCGCTCGCAGCCTCGATTCGTGCGAACAGAGGCGCAAGAATGGCTTACGAAAGGTGTTTGTAGGCCTTTTCATCTTATTTGTGCCGGTGTGGAAGACAGCGACCCTTTATGGATACTATCCACGACCCTTTTCGGTCACCCATAAAA
>JBARZO010000165.1:0-4659 GCA_049650165.1 Rubrobacteraceae bacterium | reverse complement strand
GCCTAAGTGGCTCGTCGAGATGTTCGTGGATTTCGAGTACCCAGAAGACGCGGAGTACGACGACTACTCAGAGATCACAGCGGACATAAAACGCAAGATCCTCGGCCTCAACGCCGCTTCTCTTTACGACATCGAGGTTCCGGAGGACATGCAGGCCGTAACCGCGGACCAGGGTACCGGTCCGGTTGCCGCCGAGCCAGTCTCGCCTGCCTGATGCTGACACGCGAAACGGTCCTGGACGCCCTCTCCGGCGTCCGGGACCCCGAGTTGGACGAGCCAATAACCGACCTCGGCTTCGTCTCGGAGTTGCGAATCGAAGACGCCGCCGTCGGCGTCCGGCTCCGGTTGCCGACCTACTTCTGCGCCCCGAACTTCGCCTACCTTATGGTGGCCGACGCGAAAGAAGCGGCCTTGTCCGTGCCCGGTGTAGAGCGCGCTACCGTAATCCTCGATGATCACTACGCTTCCGAAGAGCTCAACGACAGCCTGAACGCCGGTGGAGACTTCGACGAGGCTTTCCCCGGTGAGACCGAGGGACCGGACCTCGACGGTCTACGCACCACCTTCCGCCGCAAGGCCTTTGTTTCGCGTCAGGAGCAACTTTGCCGGACGCTGCTCTCGAACGGCCGCACGCCGCAGGGGCTTTACGGGGTTCGGCTCGGTGACGTGCCACCCTCCGCGGACTTTGATAAATACCTGGAGCGGCGGGAGGAGCTAGGGCTGGATGTCTCCCCGGAAGCGCCGCTCATCGTGGACCCAGACGGGAGTCGGGTGCCGGAGGAGGCGGTCGTGCAACACCTACGGTTCGCCCGGACGGTGAAGGTGAGCATCGAGGGGAACGCGGGGCTATGCCGAGGCCTACTGGAGACTCGCTACGGCGGGGAGCACGGCTTAGGACAGACAGAAGACAGGGAGGCCGCCGTATGAAGGCCGCACGTTTGTATGAATACAACGAAGATATCGGTACGGAGCCGCTAAAGTTAGAGGAGGTGGAAGAACCGAAGGTCGAAGGGCCCCTGGACGTGATCGTCAAGCTCGGCGGGGCGGGCCTCTGCCGGACCGACCTGCACATTATCGAGGGCCAGTGGGCTCCCCTGACCGGCATACAGCTTCCCTACACACCGGGCCACGAGAACTCCGGCTGGGTCGAAGAGGTGGGATCGGCCGTCTCCAACGTTGAGGTCGGGGACGCAGTCATCGTGCACCCCTTAATAACGTGCGGTTTGTGCCGGGCTTGCCGGGCCGGCGACGACATGCACTGTGAGGTTGCCTCATTTCCCGGCATAGACACCAATGGGGGTTTCGCGGAGCTACTCAAGACCAGCGCCCGCTCGGTGCTCAAGCTGCCGGAGGGCGTGGAACCTAAAGACGTGGCCGCCCACGCCGACGCTGGCCTGACCGCCTACCACGCGGTAAAAAAGGCCATGCCGATGCTGCACCCTGGTACCAGGACGGTAGTAATCGGGGCCGGAGGTCTGGGGCACATCGGCATTCAGTCCTTAAAGGCGCTGTGTGCCACAGAGGTCATCGTCGTGGATATGTCCGAGGAGGCCCTGGAAGTTGCCAAGAAACTTGGCGCCGATCAGACCGTGCTCGCCGACGGTTCGCATGTGGACACCGTTATGGAGATGACCGAGGGTAAGGGGGCTGAGGTCGTCGTCGACTTCGTGGGAGAGAAGGGGGCCCAGGCTGATGCGTGGAACATGACACAGAGGGCCGGGTCGCACTTCGTCATCGGCTACGGCAACGCGGTAGAGGTCGAGACTATCGAAATCGTCTCTACCGAGCGGAACATTATCGGCAACCTGGTCGGTACATACAACGATCTGGCCGAGTTGATGGTGTTGCAGGCACAGGGCAAGGTCAGCCTGCAGACCCACACCTATTCGTTTGACGCCATAAACGATGCGGTAGACGACCTCAACAACGGCCGCATCCCAGGCGGAAGAGGAATCCTGGTCCCGGAGGGCGTCGCGGCCTGACAGAAGAGTCGCCTGGAGAAGGGAGCGGGGTCGGCTATTTGCCGGGTTCGCTCCCTCGTGGGGAGTAGTTAGTTCTACGGGGATGAGTACGCAAAGCTCTGAGTAGACAGAGATATATTGTCTTGCGAGGGAAAGGATACGAAAAGTGAAATTCAAGCCTATAGGCGAGCGGGCCCTGGTCAAGATCGAGGAGCAAGAACAGACGACTTCTTCGGGGATCGTACTGCCCGAGACCGCCAAAGACAAGCCGCAGACGGCGCGGGTTGTGGCGGTAGGGGAGATGGAAAATGGGCATGTGGGTGAGGGGGATCTGGTGGTCTTCGCCAAGTATTCAGGGACCGAGATCAAACTGGATGACGAAGACTACCTGATCCTGGACTCTGACGACTTGCTCGGCATCGTCGAAGGGTAGCGGGTAGACCTGAGGAGGGTTCGTAATGCCACACAAGTACCTGAGGTTTGATTCGTACGCTCATCGAGCACTGGAGAGCGGGGTAAATAAGCTCGCTGATGCGGTAAAGGGAACGCTCGGGCCGAAGGGCCAGTACGTGGTGTTGGGGTTGCCGTTTGGCGCGCCGGGCATTACCAACGACGGAGTAACCATAGCCCGCCAGATCGAGCTGGGGGACATCTTCGAGAACCAGGGCGCCCAGTTGGTACTGGAAGTTGCCACAAAGACTAACGACGTCGCGGGCGACGGTACCACCACGGCGCTGATCCTGGCCCAGGCCATCGTTAGCGAAGGGCTCAAGAACGTCACCGCCGGGGCAAACCCGGTCATCTTGCGCGGCGGAATCGAGAAAGCCGTCGAGGTTGCCGTCGAGACCATCCGGGAGCAGTCCACAGAGATTTCCGACAGGGATGATATTGCCCGCGTGGGCGCTATATCCGCCCGGAGCGAGGTGATCGGCAATGTCATCGCCGACGCCCTCGACCAGGTCGGCAAGGATGGGGTCGTGAACATCGAGAATGGACAGACCCTCAGCATGGAACTCGAGTTCACCGAGGGAATGCAGTTCGATAAGGGGTACGTCTCTCCCCAGTTCGTCACCGATCAGGATCGGATGGAGGCTGTACTCGAAAACCCGTACATCCTGCTTGTCAGCGGCAAGATCAGCAACGTCAAGAGCTTGTTGCCGATCCTCAATAACGTAATGCAAGCGGGCCGACCACTCCTAATTGTCGCCGATGACCTGGAGGGCGAGGCGCTGGCGACTCTTATCGTCAACAAGGCGCGAGGTACGTTCGACGTGGCGGCGGTGAGGGGGCCGGGCTTCGGCGACCGGCGCAAACGTCAACTCGAAGACATCGCCATCCTGACCGGCGGCGAGGTCGTCACCCAGGAACTCGGCCGGGCGCTGGAAAAGACCCAACTAGAGCAACTCGGTCAGGCGAAGAAGATCATCATAACCGCGAAGGACACGGTTATCTTAGATGGTGCGGGCGACGCCGAGGAGATCCAGGACCGCATCGCCCAGATAAGGGCCGAACTGGAGAACACTTCCGGAGACTTCGACCGGGAGAAGCTTCATGGTCGTCAGGCCAAGCTGGTTGGTGGCGTTTCCATCGTCAAAGTCGGCGCGGCCACCGAGACGGAGCTCGGGGAGCGCAGGCGTCGCGTGGAGGACGCCCTTTCCGCGACCCGCGCCGCCCTCGAAGAGGGGATCGTGCCGGGTGGGGGCGTGGCGCTCTTGCGCGCCCAGGAGCCTGTGTCGGAGATGCTCGAATCCCTCGACGGCGACGAGCGGACGGGGGCCAGTATCGTTTACCGGGCACTCGAAGAGCCCATCCGGCAGATAGCCACGAATGCCGGCGCGGATGGCTCCATCGTTGTGGGAAGGGTTCGGGACCAGGGCGGCGGCATAGGCTTCAACGCCCTCACCGGAGAGTACGAAGACCTCGTTGCCGCCGGGGTCATTGATCCCACCATGGTAACGCGTACGGCTCTACAGAACGCGGCATCTATAGGCTCCCTGATCCTCACCACCGAGGTGGTAGTCGCGGAGCCGGACCCGGCAATGGGCGCCGCGGCTGTAAACCGGGCCGGCATGAACATGGACTTTCTGTAAACAGTTAGGGAGGTAGCAAAGTGGAGCAGAACGGGGGAACGGTCCCGAACAAGACCGTACTTTCGGATTGGGTGGATTACTGGGTCTTCGTCTCCTACATGGCGGGTCCGAACATAGACCCCGAGGAGCCGACCAAGCCAGTAAAAGGCCAGCCCGAAGTCATAACGACTTCATTCTATCTGGAGAGTTTCGGACCGCTCGGAATAGACGTCAAACGGAACGTGGGGGATCCCACCCTCTTTATGTCCTGGAGCGCGGTGCTGTACATCCAGGGACCACCACCGGGGGTAAGAGAGCAGATCGACCGGGAAACTTCGAGCTAACGGTGACTTTGTAGAGGTTGGGAGAGGCAATAGATAGATCGGTGTAAAAACACGCAACCTATAACGAGGAGGATCAATGCAAAGTAATGGTGGGGGACCTCTAGCGACGGTATTTGCGGCTCCGGGGCGCTACGTTCAAGGGCGAGGGGCAATCGGCCGTTTGGCTGAGATAGTGGAGCAACTTGGCTCAGCGAAGCCTCTGGTCCTCTACGATCCCATCGCGCGGGAAATTTTGGGCGACGACCTCGGCGGTCTTTCTGGGGCGGAGAACGTAGAGTTCGGGGG
>JBARZO010000164.1:0-3210 GCA_049650165.1 Rubrobacteraceae bacterium | reverse complement strand
CGTCTACACTTACGAGGGCACCAACGATATAAACACCCTGATCGTGGGCCAGGCCATCACCGGCCACAAAGCCTTCGCCTCCGGTAGCGGATAAGGCTTCGGTAGAAAAGAGATGTCAGGAACACCTGAAACCCGCCAAGCAGAGGTTCGTATTCCGGGTGAAGAAGCCGAGCGTATAGCCGGCCTGCTGCGCTACGCCGTCAGCTTGAACACGACCGCCGGTTTACTCTCCCCCACCGAACGCCGGCTAGCCACGCCCACATACAAAGCCATCGAGCTCGCCGCCCTCGTCTTGGAAGGCAAACCTTTCGAGGAGGCGGTAGAAGAAGCCAACAAAACCTGGACGGGCTCCCTGGAAGAGGATCACCGGCGGGCTCTGGATCTACTGGAGAAGAACCGCGAGTTCTTACGACAAACCATGACCGGACACATGACCCAGGAACAACTCACGGAATTTCTGGAAGTAACCCAGGATCAATTACTGGAGCTAACTCGTTCCGGCATGAAACGCTTTGCCAAGACACGAGATCCAGCATCCGACTAGATATACAGCATCGCTTCCAAACCACGTTTTAGTGAGGTAGTCCACAAGTTCCGCTTGCCAACGGGGCCTCAGAGGATAAACTCCCTCTATGTGCATTTTGCACTCATACACAACATATCGAATTTCAGGGTTGTAATGGCTCGGGATGGGCTTCAAACTCTGGCTCTACGAGACGGAACCTGCGTACCGGTACGGGAAGTGAGGCCGGAGGATGCTTCGGCGTTGCGGCGGTTGGTAGAGCGTCTGAGTGAGCAGACTATATACCTACGTTTCTTCGGTCCTTTAAAAGAACTATCCGAAGAGAAAGCCCGGCACTTCGCCGAGGTTGATGGGCGGGATCGGTTCGCGCTGGTCGCGCTGGCCCCGGAGGGCAATGAAGAGATCGTAGCCGTGGTGCGTTACGACCGCGAACCGGGAACGGACAAAGCCGAGTATGCCGCGCTCGTCGAAGACCGAATGCAAGGGAGGGGCCTCGGCGTTGGGTTGACGCGGTTTTTGATCGAGGCCGCCCGCGAACGTGACATCGACCACCTCTACGCCCTCGTGCTCCCTGAGAACCGTGGCATGTTACATCTCCTGAGAAGCCTGGACCTACCAGAGCGCGTCCGCTGGGAGGATGGCCTGGAGCACGTAGATATCAGCCTGGACGCCGAAGCGGCATAGAAAACGCGGTAGCCGGGAGACCCGGCTACCGCGCCCTTGCCTTGTAGCGTCTCTAAGAAGCGTCCGGGTTCGCGAAGATAGCAGCGATTCCCATGCCGCCACCAACACACAGCGTCACCAGGGCGTACTTGCCGCCGGTACGCTTGAGTTCGTGCAAAGCCTTTACGGTTAGTATGGCTCCCGTGGCGCCTACCGGGTGTCCCAGGGCGACCGCTCCGCCGAGAGGGTTGATCTTCTCCTCCGGCACTCCCAATTCCCGCTGAACGGTAACGGCTATGGTGGCGAAGGCCTCATTTGCCTCTACAACGTCCATGTCATCTATCGACAAACCGGCCCGCTTCAGCGCCTGCTTGGAGGATGGGATCATACCGGCGCCCATCATAGACGGTTCCACACCGGAGACCGCCGCCGAAACGAGGATACCGTCTATAGGCATACCTAGCTCTTTGGCCTTGCTCTCGCTCGAAACCAGCATAAGGCCCGCGCCGTCGTTGATACCGCTGGAGTTGCCCGCGGTCGTGGTCGCGTCGTCATCCTTCTTGAAGGCCGGCCTCAGCTTGGCAAAGCCTTCCTCCGAAGCGTCCGGACGAACGTGCTCGTCCTTCGTAAACTGGACGGTCTCCTTCTTCTGCTTTACGTCGATCGGGACGATCTGGTCGTCAAAGTAACCTTCGTCTATGGCTTTGGCCGCCCTGTGGTGGCTGCGCACGGCGTAGGCGTCCGCGTCTTCGCGGCTCACACCGTACTTGTCAGCCACGTTCTCGGCGGTGGTTCCCATGTGATAGTCGTTGAAGACGTCCCACAGGCCATCGAAGACCATGTGGTCCAGGATCTTGCCGTCCGGCATCCCCATCCTGTAGCCGTAGCGACCCTTGGGAAGCAAGAACGGCGCCTGATCCATGTTCTCGATACCGCCGGCCAGAATGACGTCCGCATCCCCGAGCGCAACCTCCTGCGCCGCCGAGACTATTGCCTGCAAGCCCGAGGCGCACATCCGGTTGAGGGTCATCCCCGGTGATTCAACCGGAAGCCCACTGTTCATCCCAACCTGACGCCCGGGGTTCATCCCCTGGCCGGCCATCAAGATGTTACCAATCACAGCCTGGTCTACTTGCTCGCCCTCTACACCGGCCCGGGACAAAACTTCTTTGCCAACCGTACCCCCAAGTTCGACGGCCGGCGTATCTTTGAGTGACCCTCCGAAAGTCCCGATCGCCGTCCTGAGCGGGGCCGAGATTACTATCTCGCCACCATTACCGTTGCCGTTACCGAAGCTCATACTCCTCCTATCACTGTATTGCCACGTCTCTTGCGTAGGATACCCGAAAAACAAGGGGCTGAAGCATTAGCCCCAGACCCTTCAGAGATTCTTCTAAATACTTAACCTACCTCTAGAACTCTACCTTTCCCCTCTGGCACGCTCCATATTCGCCTGATAGTAAGTAAGCATAGAATTCATGAACTCCTTGTAGGAGTTCATAGACTCTTCAGAGAGTTGCTGGAAGGCCTCTTGCTGCTTGCGGGATTGCTCCATCAACTCTTCAGATACCTTCTGCCCTTCCTGTGCCTGCGCTTCGAGCTCGCTGACCACGGACTCAAAGAAACTCTGCGTCAGCATGCGGCTCCGCTCTTGAGCCTCCATAGACTTGCCGCTAACGGTCTCGTACGATTCCCTGACCGCCTCGGCGAACTTCTGGGCCGCCTCGTTTACCCGCTTTGCCTGTTGATTGTCCACAGCCACATCCTTTCCCCGACTACTTTCAAATCAAAGGATAACACAGCGCGAACGACGAATCTCTCATATGAAAAGCACGTCTGAGATTCTGCTTCGGTCGAGCAAAACTATCAGAAGATTGATTCTTAGTGGTCTAGGGACCGCTCTGTCGGGTCCGCCAAATTCCCTACGGCTTCTGCTCTTCTTCGTCCTCTTTGAATTCGTCGTCTTCAGGCATCGGACGTCCAGTATAGAGTCTGAAGAAGGTATCCATAGTCTTCTGGTACTG
>JBARZO010000163.1:0-2086 GCA_049650165.1 Rubrobacteraceae bacterium | reverse complement strand
AGGTGAAGTCTTCGTCCCCTTGAGGCAGCGCATCCGCTATTTGCCAGGTGGTCGTGCCGGCGGAGAAGGCAACGGTG
This sequence comes from Rubrobacteraceae bacterium, assembly GCA_049650165.1. Classification (GTDB taxonomy): domain Bacteria; phylum Actinomycetota; class Rubrobacteria; order Rubrobacterales; family Rubrobacteraceae; genus SIRX01. The sequence continues at coordinate 2,009 of JBARZO010000163.1, read as the reverse complement.
TGACCGTCTTCGACCAAGGGCAACGCTTCCTGCGCTATGGCTTTCTTCTCTTCTCGGTTCAGACGCTGCTTCTGGGTGAAGTGTGGCTCAGCGGAGGTCTTAGGGATCTGGACCGCCCCGCCGTGTACCTTCTGCAACAGCTTGTGGGCCGAGAGCGCCTCCAGGTCCCGCCGGATCGTCATGTCTGAAACCCCGAGCAGATCTACGAGGGCTGTTACCGTCACGCTCCCAGAACGATTCACCTCATCTAAGATGAGCCCCCGCCGCTCCTCAGCAAATATCTTCTGCTTCTCTGCCATCCCCATACGTTACCATACAGCAAGTTCCAACCGAAACGAACAAAAACCTGTTGCTGAATGTTTAACATCCTGTTAACCTCCGGCGAGGAGCACACGCTTACAGGAGTGAACGGGGGTAGAAACGGGTGAGGCTTCTCGAAAAGGTCCCGTACGTTCTCTACGGGGGAGATTACAACCCCGAGCAGTGGCCGGAAGAGGTCTGGCTGGAAGACGGCCAGCTGATGCGGGAGGCCGGAGTCAACCTGGTTTCTCTGGGGATCTTCTCCTGGGCGAAGCTGGAACCGAGGCCCGGTGAGTACGACTTCGGCTGGCTCGACCGCATTCTGGATCTCCTCTACGAGAACGGCGTTATGGTAGACCTCGCGACCGCCACCGCCTCGCCGCCGCCCTGGTTGGCCCGGCTCCATCCCGAGAGCCTACCGGTAACCGAAAACGGCGAAACACTCTATCCGGGAGGCCGCCAACACTACTGTCCGAGTAGCGCCGGTTACCGTGAAAAGGCTGCAGAATTGGTCCGGCGGATCTCTGACCGTTACAAGGAACACCCTGCACTCGCCATGTGGCACGTAAACAACGAATACGGCTGCCACGTCTCCGAGTGCTACTGCGACGCCTCGGCGGAGCACTTCCGGGAGTGGCTGAAGGACCGCTACGGGAACTTAGATGCACTCAACGAGGCGTGGGGGACGGCGTTCTGGAGCCAGCAATATTCCGAGTGGGAAGAGATAATGCCACCCCGTCTCGCCCCGACTTTCGCCAACCCGACCCAGCAGCTAGACTTTCGGCGCTTCTCCTCCGACGCGCTGCTCGAATGCTTCCTGATGGAGAAGGAGATCCTGCGCGAGGCAACACCCGAAATCCCCGTTACGACGAACTTCATGGGTTTCTTCAAGCCATTGGACTACTGGAAGTGGGCCGTCCACGAAGACATCGTCTCTGACGACTCCTACCCGGACCCCGCCGACCCGGAGGCGCATATCCGGGCCGCCATGAACCGCGACCTGATGCGCTCTCTAGGAGCCGGAAAGCCCTGGGTGCTCATGGAGCAGACGACCGTCCGGGTAAACTGGCGCGCCCGCAACGCGCCCAAGAAACCCGGCCAGATGCGGCTCTGGAGCCATCAAGCGGTCGCCCGGGGGGCCGATGGAATAATGTTCTTCCAGTGGCGAGCCTCGAAAGCCGGGGCCGAGAAGTTTCACAGCGCCATGGTCCCGCACGGCGAGCCGGAAGAGTCCCGTAGTTGGCAAGAGGTAAAACAACTCGGCGCCGAGCTCGGCAAGCTGGATGCCCTGCTCGGGGCCGAGGGTGAGGCCGAGGTCGCGATACTGCTCGATTGGGAGAACTGGTGGGCGCTGGAGCTCGACTCCAAACCTTCCGCCGACGTAAATATGCTCGACGGTATCTACTCGTTCTACAAGCCGCTCTTCGAGGCGAACGTGCCGGTAGACTTCGCACACCCCGATGCGGACCTCTCCGCCTACAAGCTTATTCTCGCCCCACACCTGTACCTCGCTACCGACTCGACTGCGGAGAACTTGACGAAATTCGTGTCCGCCGGAGGTACGCTCTTCATGTCTTTCTTCTCCGGCATTGTGGATGAGAACGACCATGTGAGACTCGATGGATATCCGGCGCCGTTCCGGAAGATGATGGGGCTCCGCGTAGAAGACTTCGTTCCCCTCGCCGAGGGGGAGAAGAATCGAATGGTTA
>JBARZO010000162.1:0-3729 GCA_049650165.1 Rubrobacteraceae bacterium | reverse complement strand
GGGCCGAAAGAACCTGCGCGAGGGCGACGAGATCGTCCTGACCGAGGCCGAGCATCACTCGAACCTCGTCCCCTGGCAGCTCGCCGCGCAGGCGACCGGCGCGACGCTGCGCTTCATCCCGATCCTTGAAGACGGGACGCTCGACATTGAAGAAGCGAAGCACCTGATCGGTCCGAGGACCAAGCTCGTAAGCTGCATCCACGCCTCGAACGTACTGGCGACGATCAATCCGGTACGAGAGTTGGCGGAAATAGCCCACGCCAACGACGCGCTCATGCTGGTGGACGGAGCCCAGAGCGCGCCGCATCTGCCGGTTGACGTGCGGGAACTCGGCTGCGACTTCTTCGCGGGCAGCGGCCACAAGATGCTGGGGCCGACGGGTGTCGGGGTGTTATGGGGCAGGCCGGAGATCCTAGATGAGATGGAGCCGTTCATGGGTGGTGGGGAGATGATCCGGGAGGTCTACCTCGACCACTCGACCTGGAACGACCTCCCATACAAGTTCGAGGCCGGCACCATGAACATCGCCCAGGCTATAGGACTTGGCGCGGCGGTGGATTACCTGGAGAACCTCGGCATGGAGAATGTCCGCGAACACGAGAAGAAGCTCGGCGAGTACGCCTACCAGTGTCTCTCCGAAATCGAAGACATAACGCTCTACGGTCCCTCAAAGGATCGCATGAGCCTCGTCTCCTTCTCGCTGCCGGACGTACATCCACACGACCTGTCGCAACTCCTGAACGAGGAGGGCATCGCCATAAGGAGCGGCCACCACTGCACCCAGCCGTTGATGCGCCGCCTCGGTACCGTGGCTACGGCGCGGGCGAGCTTCTACCTCTACAACACGGAGGAAGAGGTGGAAGCGCTGGTCGGGGCTATCGAAAGCGCCCGCGAGTTCTTCGGGTCGCTCGTAAAATGAACATGATGCGGGAACTGTACGGCCAGATCATCATGGACCATTACCACCGTCCCAGGAACAAGGGCGAATTGGAGAACGCCGACATAGAAGAGCACCTGCTGAACCCCCTCTGCGGCGACGAAGTGACCGTCTACGCGACGTTCGACGGAGACAAAGTAACCGACGTAAAGTTCAGCGGTCGGGGATGCTCCATAAGCCAGGCATCGGCCTCGATGATGACCGAGCGGCTAACGGGCCAGAGCCGCGGGGAGATAGAGGCGGAGATCCAAGGCTTCAAAGACATGATGACCGGCGAGAAGGATTTCCCCGAGCACGCCGAGCTTGCGGCCCTCAAGGGTGTCATCCAGTACCCGTCCCGCATCCGGTGCGCCACCCTGGCGTGGAACGCTTTCCAGCAGGGGATGGAGAACGCCGGAGAGTAACCTTCGGATATCCGAAGTCTGCCGCGTGTGGTAGACAGAGGAAGTCCACATCTTGGGAGGCCGACCTTGTTGCTAGAAGGCTCTTGTCATTGCGGGTCCGTTCGTTTCCGCGTCGAGTCGCCATCGCCATACCCGTACCTGTACTGCTACTGCTCGATCTGCCGCAAGGTGGCGGGCGGAGGAGGGTTCGCGATCAACCTCGGCGCGAGCTACGAGACGCTGGAGGTAGAGGGATCAGAGAACGTCTCGGTGTACCGGGCGCGGATAGACGACGAGCGCGATTCCAGCCCGGCACAGTGGCACTTTTGCAGCGGGTGCGGGAGCGCGCTCTGGGTCTACAACCCGCTCTGGCCGGAGTTAGTCCACCCCTTCGCCTCGTCCGTGGATACCCCACTCCCGGAACCTCCAGAGAAAGTCCGCATGATGCTGAACTACGCCGCCAACTGGACCGAGATCCCAGGTGATGCCGATGAGCGCCACTTTTCCGAGTTCCCAGACGAGTCTTTGGAAGACTGGCACCGAAGGCACGGTCTGCTCAACGAACCTGATAGCGGCTGAAAGCCTTCTACCTCACCCAGACAACAAAAGTTGGCTGAGAAGACCATAGTTTCGATCTCACAGCCAACAATCATAGATTCTGTCGAGAAGTCGATGAGGTAAAAGGCGCAGTAGCGTAGATGCAAAGCGATTGGTATGCTACATACGTGATCTGACGCAGGACAACAGAGCGCGCTCGTTCTCCTCCTCGGGCCATCTACTTGCCAGAGATAGGTCTGAATTAGAGAGGAGATTCTTCGTGCGCGTTCATCCCTTCGAATCCACCTACTTGCCCGGTCTTCGAGAACTCATTAACCATCACTTGTCGGCGGTCGTTCCTGGCTGGGCACTACCTGACGCGACCGTCGCTGCCCACCTCAAACAGAACCACGGGGAGTATGTGACCGATCCATGGGTGATCGAGCGGATCACGCTGCTCGCGACCGAAGGGTGGCGCGTGCTTGCCGCTGTTCATCTCCTGCGCTACGGCGATGGCGAAGAAGTCGGTGAGCACTTCCGGGGAGCCGGCGAGATCGGCTGGCTGCTTTCTGTGCCGGGGCGCTCCGAGGCCGCCGCGGCGGTTCTCTCGGTGGCGCGGGAGCGATTCGCTTCTTGTGACATCTCGCGAGAGTTGGTAAGCGGCGGAGTACTACCGGTGCCCGTCTTGATAGGAGTCCCTGACTGCTGGCCTCACATCGCAGACGCCTTGCGCGCGTTCGGCTACAGAGCTGAAGTCGAAAACCGCGAGGCCATCTACGGCGGCACGCTTGCAAGCGTGCCAGAGCCGGGCCATCCACCACTATCCGATCTCAAGATCCACAGAAGTACCGGTGCGTCCGGGGTCCGGTTTTCTGCCGTGCGAAGAGGCGAGTATATCGGCCGTCTGGAGTGCCTCACAGACCTCACAGATGGCGGAGCGTTACCGGCCTTCGGCGGATGGTCGAACTTGGAAGAACTGTGGGTGCGTGAGGACAGCAGGAATCGTGGCGTCGGCGGCTGGTTAGTCGAGCACGCGGTAAGCTGGTTACGCCTCGCAGGCTGCGACCGGATCGTGATTGCCGTGGCCGAGGAGGACGAAGAAGCCGGTGCTGGAAGATTCTACAGCGGGTTTGGCTGGGAAGTATTCGCCAGAGAGGTTCGATCCTGGGAGCCCAAGTGAGTGGAGATAACAAGCAATTACTGCCGAGAGGTTTCGAGGTGATGCGCCTCTGAGTGACCACCCAACAGGTTCTGGACGACAACTAAAACAGCGCGCTGAACGTGTACCCGACTACTACCGCTATGGTCAGGATGGTCACCAGGAAGACGGCCAAAAGCTTTGGTTTGAAGATGCTTGCCAGCACGCTTACTTCGGGGATGCTCGCCCCCGCGCCACCGATAACGAGAGCCATGATCGCGCCTATCCCCATCCCTTTCTCTAGCAGCGCCGCCCCTATGGGCAACATCGTCTCCGGCCAGATGTAGAGTGGCGCGCCGACGACCGCCGCCACGGGAATAGCCAGCGGGTTCTGCGGTCCCGCAACCCGGGCCACTATCTCCGTCGGGACGAAACCGTAGATCACCGCCCCAGCGGCCACCCCAGCCACCAGATAAGGCAACGCCCGCCGAAACTCGGCCCATCCAACCCTAGCAGCACGCCTCAGCCGAGCGCGGAAACTTTTCTCGTACGCGCCTTCATCATCTCCGGGTTCTTCTTCGGAGTTTTTCAACCGCCTCACATGTTTCTCTAGGCCGAGCTTCTCCCACAGCACGCCCGCCACCACCGCCAGCACGAACCCGAGAAGCACATAGACGACCGCCACCCGCCAGCCAAACAACACCAGGAAAAGCCCGATCACCACGGGGTTCACC
>JBARZO010000161.1:0-6995 GCA_049650165.1 Rubrobacteraceae bacterium | reverse complement strand
CGGGAGGTCGTGTCCGATATGCGGCGTTTCTCCGACGGTGGCATTTATCTCAACTTCCCAGGCTTTATCGAGGAGGGCCAGGACATGATGCGGGACGCTTACGGCGAGAACTACGAGCGGCTGGTCGCCCTCAAAGACGAGTACGACCCAACCAACCTGTTCCGACTCAATCAGAACATTAAGCCAACAGAAGGAAGTTACCTGGAAAAAGATTAGTAAGACTCAACAAGCGCACAGAAACGAGATCGGGAAAGAGACATCATGACTAAGTTCGAAGAAGGGAGCAACATGACTACACAGCAATTCGACCAGGAGATGGCTGAAGCTTTTGCCGAACGTATGATCGGTGTGTTGAACGAGGGGGCTGTCGCCCTCATGACGTCTATCGGACACAGGACCGGCCTGTTCGACGCTATGGCGGGACTAACGCCCTCTACCAGCGAGCAAATCGCTGATGCGACCGAACTCAACGAGCGCTACGTACGGGAGTGGCTCGGCGCCATGGTTACCGGCAGGATCGTCTACCACGACCCGGAAAACGAAACGTACTACCTGCCCGCCGAACACGCGGCATGGCTGACCAGGGCAGCCACGCCCGACAATATCGCCGTCACCGCACAGTTCATACCGCTCATGGGGTCGGTCGAAGACGGAATCGTCGAGAGCTTCAGGCACGGCGGCGGTCTGCCTTACTCGGCTTTTCCCCGCTTCCACGAGGTGATGGCCGAAGATAGCGGCCAGACCGTAGTCGCGGCCCTCTTCGACCACGTACTGCCGCTGATGGATGGTCTTACCGAACGCCTGAAGAGCGGCATAGACGTGCTGGACGTTGGCTGCGGTAGCGGCCGGGCGCTCAATCTCATGGCCCGCACGTTCCCAAACAGCCGCTTCACTGGCTACGACTTCTCCGAAGAAGCCATAAGCCGGGGCCGGGTCGAGGCCGACGAGCACGGTGCGACCAACGTGCGCTTCGAGGTGAAGGATGCCGCGAAACTCGATGAAGTGGAGAGCTATGATCTCATTACTACCTTCGATGCGGTCCACGATCAGGCCGCACCCACAAAGGTGCTAAAGGGCATCCACGACGCGCTGCGGAAAGACGGCGTCTATCTCATGCAGGATATTGCCGGGTCCAGCCACCACCACAACAACCTCGACCACCCGATCGGCCCGTTCCTTTACACGATCTCGACCACGCACTGCACGACGGTCTCCCTGGCCCAGGGCGGCGAGGGATTAGGAACGATGTGGGGTGAGGAGAAAGCCAGGGAGATGCTCTTTGAAGCGGGCTTTGCGAACGTCGAGGTAGAGCAGCTACCGCACGACTTCACCAACAACTACTTCATTATCAGAAAAAGTTAGTTCTCAGAGCAAGCGTGGGGGGCGCCTTCCTGTTTGGCGTCCCCACCAGAATCCCCTTTCCGAACCACCGAGGAGTTTCGTTCCCCCACCTATCCTCTTTACGGGAATTCACCGATGATCGTTTCCCGGCCCAGATGGCGAGCGGAGACATTATCCCCGTTTCCAGCCGGGGCCGGCATAGGAAAGGAACAGAGAGATGGCTAACGTAATCAAGCAACCGTTTGATGAGGGTGTGATCCAGTCTCAGGAAGCGGAGGCCCCCCGCGCTCGTCGGCTGCTGCCGCTGGCCCTGGCTACGATGTCCTCCCAGGGGTTGCTGGTTGTCCTGACGCCGATCATCGTGGAGGTCGCGCGGGATCTCGGGGCTTCAGTCGGGGCGGTAGGGCAGGCGCGCTCGACATTCGCGGGGGCCGCCATCGTGTCGTCGCTGGTGATCGCCCCGTTGCTAGATCGTCTCGGCGTACGGTTGCTTCTGTTGTGGGGTGCGGGGTTCGCTATTGCGGGTTGCGCGGCGGTTGCAGCCTCACCTTCACTGGAAGTATTCGGCTCGGTTCAGGTGCTGCTAGGAGTCGGCTTCGCTTGCCTGATGTCCGCCGGTTTCGCTGGTGTAGCCGCGTTCCCCGTGGAGGACCGACCCTGGGCGATGGGATACCTCGTCGGCGCGAACGGCCTTGCCTGGGTCGTGGTCAACCCGCTCGCGGGCGTGCTCACCGACCTCTTCTCCTGGAGGGTGGCTTACACGATTCCGGCTATGATAGCCCTCTGCGTGATTGCCTGGGCGCGCACCGCTCCGGGCGGGAACGTCACAGTGGCGTCCGGGGTCGGACTACGCGGCGTTCTCGCCAAACCTTCGGCGCGGCGCTGGGTCCTGTCCGAGATGATCTCCCTCTTTGCCTGGGGCGCGTACCTGACGTTCACCGGAGCTTTCTTTATCGAGCGCTATGGCCTAAGTGAGTCTGCCACGGGTGTTCTGCTGGCGCTTTTGGCGGCGGCGTTCTTCGTGGTGTCCGTGCGGGTAGCGCCGCTCCTCAGCCACCTCCCGCGATCTTTGCTAGTCGCGGCGTCTGCGCTCGGCATGGGTGCATTCATCGCACTGCAATTGGGCGTCCAGGCCGCGCTTTGGGTCGTCCTCGCGGCTGCCTTCTCGTGTGCCATCGCGGGGGGAATCCGGCTGACCGTCTCCTCCACGCTGGGGCTCTCCCAGTTACCCGATCAGCCCGGCTCGATTATGGCCGTTCGCACCGCGGCGATTCAGATGGGCTACCTGCTCGGCGGGCTGGTAGGAGGGGCGACGTTGGCTTGGGGCGGCTACGCGGCGCTCGGACTCCTCCTCGGGGCCGCAACGATCCTGTCCGCCGCACTGGTCCTGCGAGTGAGCGACCCGCTCGCTTCCCGGAATCAGGGTTTTCGGATTGGCTGAAGGAATAACGTCGACGCTATTAACAGCAGATACTCTGACCGAGATACCGGTGTTTCGAACTTCATACCTTAAGGAACGGTGGCAAAACCTAACTCCAACTTTTGGCCTAGATCTCTCGTCCTCCGAAAGTCCTACGCGACAACCATTCTTTGGACTGATGCCAGGATCGGTTACACAAACCTATACTGGCGGCACTTGGCTGGTGAGAAGACGACGAAAGTAGGAAAAAAGATGGGCGGTAAGACGATTTTACCGGTAACCGAGATCGGCACGAGGGTGAAAGTGCGTGAAGATAGCGGAACCCACCCAGAGTTGCGGCGGCAGCCTGGAACTATACAGGCGAGTTACGGACAACCCGGCTATATGGCCCTCGATGTGTTGTTGGAAAACGGAAGGTCCGAGCTTTTCTGGCAGTACCAACTGGAGATAGCAGAGGAATCTCCCTTCAAAGACCCGGTCGAGTAAAGGCAGTCAAGACCGCTAATTGAGTAGGTTACGGTCGATCTTCTACACTCACCTCTTTCCTCTATCGTCTCAGCCTTTCGATGTAGAGACTGCCTCCACTAAAGGTCTCTGAGAAAGTCACATCGTTCGTCCGATGCCGAAACCTGTGTTCATAGCTTTACTTATGACGACAAGAGATAACCGGCGGGCGAAGACTCGCAGGATCTGTGAAACGAGAGGAGAAGGAAGTGCCGGGTCTTATCTACCAAAGCGGGAACGCCGCTGTCTTAGGAGAAGGCTTTACGGGCTCCGTCAGGGTAGCATCGGCTGAAGACGCTGGGAAGCTGCGTGAAATGTTCTCCAGAGTATCTCCACAGACCATCTACCAGAGGTTCCACACACCCTATCCTGCTGTCCCGAATCAGCTGCTCTCCTACATGGCCGGCTTGGCGGGCTACGACGGGGACTCGTTTGTCGTCATCGTGGGCGACGAAGTCGTGGGACAAGCGATGTACGTGCGAGACGGAGGTCATGGTGAAGCCGAGATCGCTGTCGTTGTCGAAGACGGCTGGCAGTCGAAAGGAGTAGGGAAGATCCTGCTCCGTAAGCTCGCCCGTGAAGCGCGGCGTCGGAGAATAGAGGTCTTTACTGGTGCCGCGCTCGGAGAGAATAGACGCGTGCTGGGCCTGATCCGCTCCGTATTCGACAAGGTCGAAATTCGCATAGAAGACGGCTCTTACCAGCTCCGTATGCCGCTGCGAACGCTCAAGCCGGTCGCGGAACACGGTGTTCGTGCCCGGATGCTCCGGTACGACGTAGAAGAGAAGCTCGCAAGTTGAGCTTTGTATCTTGCAGCAGAAATTGAAGAGCAAACGTAGATATTGGAGTTTTACTGATGGAAGCGGAAGAGAAAATAGACGGGCTGGAAACCACTGAAGAGCCAAACTCCAGTCTCGGCGCAACGCTCCTGCGGGTAGCCTGGCTGGCGATACTCCTGGGCCTGGGGATGGAGGTCTTGCTGCTCCTCGTGGCGAGCTTCGGAGAATCTCTTGGATTGCGGCCGCTCGTCGCCGACTTTATTAAAAGCATCTCCTGGTGGGTCGTCGTGTGCATGGGCATTGCGGTAGGAACTGCGGTCGCGAGGGCCCAGATGGCGTTTATGGGGCTGTTTGGACTGCTTACCGCCCCACTCGCGTTCGAGCTATCGCGCGTTCTACACAAAGGTGCCCTGCAGGCGCTCATGGTCACCGGTGGTGGCGAGACGGGAGATACCTCCGCGCTGGTGCTCGCGGTCATCAAGGGCATTGAGTTTGGGATTCTGGGGTTGGCGATCGGTTGGATCTGGACCCGTCCTTGGGGCGGGGTGAAAGCCCACGTCGGAGTCGGACTGGCCGTCGGAGTCATCTTCGGCGGTACGATGCTAGCTCTCCTGTTTGGAGGAGAGGCGGCTCCAACCACTGATGTCGTCTCTCGGGGAATAAACGAGGTCTTGTTCCCCGTGGGATGCGCCCTGGTCCTCTTCACGGCCAGGGCTCTGGGAAGCAGGGCTACTAATAACGGCGGCTGAATCGTTCTATGGGGAGAAGAAGAATGCCAGGGCGGCGATGACGTAGAGACCGCAGAGCATCGCGCCTTCGAGCCAGTTGGATTTGCCGTCCAGGGCTACGAATCCGGTTACCAGTACGGCGGCGGCCAGGGCTCCCAGTTCCAGCGGTGTGAACACCAGCGTCAGCGGGTGGCCCAGCAGTGGTCCTAGAAACACTAGGATCGGGGTGACCAGTAGCGCCACCTGGATGGAGGAACCCAGCGAGATCGCCATCGAGAAATCCATCTGGTTTTTGTAGGCGATCTGGACGCCCACGATGTGTTCGGCGATGTTGCCGACTATGGGTACCAGGATGACGCCCACGAACAGCTCGGAGATGCCGAACTCCGCGACCAGCGGCTCTATGGCGCCGACGAACGCTTCAGAGACGTAGGCGACGGCGGCGGTGGCGCCCAGGAGCAGCGCGAATGAAGCCAGCCGTCCGAATGGGGCATGGCCCTCGCCGGTCGCTACGCCGCCTTCCGGGCTGCGGAAGTAGTAGATCAGGTACAGCACGTACAGGACGAGCATCACCACGGCTACTTCGATGCTCAGTGTGGTCGGGCTTGAGCCGTTCCCAACGGTAGCGGCGAAAATAGTTGGTAAGGCAAGTGCTGCGGCGACGATGGCGAGCATGGAAGCGTTTATCCCGGCGATGGTGGATGAGAAGGTCTGGGTTCCGTTCTTTAGTCCGCCCAGCAGCAAACTCCCGCCTAGCACCAGCAGTACGTTGCCGATGATGGAGCCGATGATGGAGGCTTTCACCACCTCCGTCAGTCCGGCGGAGAGGGCGAAGATGGTGATGATCAGCTCCGCCGCGTTGCCGAAGGTGGCATTTAGAATCCCCCCGATGCGGGGTCCCGAGTGATGTCCCAAGCTCTCGGTAGCCTGTCCGAGTACCCAGGCCAGGCCGATCAAGGCGAGCGAGGTAAGGCTGAAGATGACGAGCACCGGTGCGTGCAGCAGCTCCACGAGGACCACCCCGACGGTGAGAAGCGCCGTCGTACCGTAGGCTATCTTGCCGATCAAGAAGTGGCTCCAGGCCGCATAATCACGGTCGGTATCTTATAAGATTAAAGGGTTGAATATTCGCAGACTCTAGGAGAACCTTTGATCGACTACCACTTGCACGTCGTAGCCCACGGTGATCGTCCCATGACCGTGGAGAACATCCTCGAATATTGCGAGGTGGCCCATGCCCGTGGTCTGCAGCAGATGGGAATAACCGAGCACGACCGCTACCTGGAAGACATAGATTTGGCCGCGTTCCAGGAAGCCCGCGAGAAGTCCCAGGACGTCGAACTCAGGCTCGGGATCGAGATAGATTTCATCCCCGGTAACGAGGAAGAGATGGACCGCGTAGCGACGGCGCTTCCCTATGACTACGTGATCGGGAGCGTCCACCGGGTGGATTACGAGGAGGTGGACCACCCGGACCACATGGAGATCTACGAGAAGTGGGAGACTTACGAACTCTACGAAGCGTACTATGAGAACGTCCGTAAGGCGGCGCTCTCTGGACGCTTCGAGGTGATCGGTCACCCCGACCTCATCAAGATCTTCCGCCATTTCCCGGACCGCGACATCACCCCGATGCTCGAAGAAACCGCCGACGCCGTAGCGGAATCGGGCGTCGTGGTAGACGTAAATGCGGCGGGTCTACGGAAGCCGATAGGAGAGATCTACCCGGCCCGCGATTTCCTGGAGATGTTCCATCGTCGGGGAGTTCCGATCATCCTCTCCTCCGACGCCCACGCCGCGAGCGAGGTCGCCGCCGGCTACGACGAGAGCCTCAAGCTCGTCCACGACGTCGGCTACCGGGAAGTCGTCACCTTCAAAGATCACGAACGGGGTACACTCTCTCTGTGACCGAACCGCTCTTCCTCCAAGATTCTTACCTGCGGGAGTTTCGGGCGGCCGTGGTCAAGCACGCCGGGCGTGAAATCCTACTGGACCGGACTGCTTTCTATCCGGGCGGCGGGGGCCAGCCACCGGACAAAGGCCAGCTCAAGATAGGGCCGATCCAATCCAACGTCGTGGACGTGCGGCGGCAAGACGGCGGCCTCGTCCACGTCCTCGACAGCCCGATACCGGAAACGGTCAGCCAGATAAACGGCATTCTCGACTGGGAACGACGGTACGCCCACATGCGCTATCACACGGCCTTGCACGTCCTCTCCGGTG
>JBARZO010000160.1:0-6547 GCA_049650165.1 Rubrobacteraceae bacterium | reverse complement strand
GCTAACCGGCGAGCCAAACAGTGAAGACTTCTGTGCCTTGCGTACCCGGCCGCTGCTCTCACCGTTGAGCGTCGCGCCTCCGACAGCGATTCGTAAGTTCTTAATAGGAATAAACTTGTCCGGTCCGTTCCCAATAATTTCTGCACAATGGGCCGCAGTGAGCACATGGGATGGACTGATTAGGGTGCCGCCGCAGAAATGCCGCTCGCGCGGAGTGTCCCCTTCACTAGTGTCCTGCAAAGACACCATGAACGGATACTTGCCATCGGAGACACGCTCGCCACCGATCACCTGTGCTTGAAACTGCTCTCCTTCTTTCTGCTCCTCTTGGGCTTCGGCGGGACCGGCGAACGCTGCTATCATAGCCAGTGCCGCAGCGACGACCAGCGCGGCGGACGCATGCCACAAACAACGCCGAGGACGTTCCCTTCTGTCGCTGACGGACGAAATATGTTGTTTCGTTATCAACCTCCTTTTATCTTGATTTTGGCCAGAAGCTAGCTAAAAGCTAGTTCACTGGGCAAGCACCTGCGCGCTGGAGACGGTCGCGTAGGCTCTCCGGCAAAGACCCCCCGCTAGGGTAGCGGTATGAACCAGGACTGCGACAAACCCTCACCGCTAGTTGACCGCCATAATCTTCAGAGAGTCCCGGAAGACACTTGAGGCGCCCCGCAGACCGGCAAGCTCGTGAACCTGATGGCTGGCTAACTGCCGTTGGGGCGGCGTTAATCTTCGAAGAACGTCTCTAGCATACCGCCTCCTCCGCCACCGCCGTCGCCGAGTAATATCGGGCCTTCGGAGGCCTGGATAAGTGCCCAGCCTTCGCCCTCGAAAGCGAGCTGGAATGTCTCCCCGCTGCCGCGGCCGGTGAAGGTCTTGAATGAGGCGTCGCTCTTGACGCGGGTCTTCACGCCGCCGCCCCAGGCTATGGCGGACTGCGGGTCGGCTGCTGTGGGGGTGGAGGTGTCCAGGAGCACCGGGTCGCCGTAGGCGGTGACCACTACCTTACCCGTTCCCTCCAGAACGACGTTGAACAGGCCGCCGGCCAGCTTGCCCGCACCCTCGACCTTTTTGATATCCCAATCTATGTCTGGATCGAAAGCGAGGACGTTGTCGCCGTTTACCGTCATCTGCTCGTCTTGGAGGTCCAAGAGCATGACCCTGCGGGCATCCTGCGCCAGAAACAGATCCCCGGTCCCCGAAGCGGTCATCAGATCCACGCCCTCGCCCGTAACCGCCTTCTTGAAAAAGCGCCCGGCGCCGCCGCCTTTGTGCTCGAAGCGAATGTCGCCCTGATAAGCGACCATAGAGCCCTGCCGCGCCCGCACCTCGTCTCCATCGAGCCTGACCTTCAACAGCGAGGGGTTCTGCTGGGTGAACCTGCCTTCCGCCTCTGCCTCCCGGAACTGCTTCAGATCCGTCTCACTCATACATTCGCCTTTCCGTAACCACGTTTTCTGCTCCTTTGCTTGGACTTCCAAGAATGACTATTTCCCAGTTACCAACTCTCCCTTCTCTCGACGTCTTCGAGAAAACTTTAGCCTGGTCCCCCAGAGATCGAATCGTCCTGTTGTACGAATCTTTGCTAGTACCAGAGAATGAGAAAGCTCGGACGGGAGTACAAAGATCCCACACGAGCACCGTTAGCATGGTAAACAATCTCCCCCGGCACAACGATCCCTGCAGCCGGTTGACCCGCTTATGGCGCGTGACTTTGGAGAGCCAGAGATTCTTACGGGTTAGCGTTTGCCGCCGTTCGGGTTTCCCGAGCAACTCCGGGAAACCGAAGCAGTTTCCCTCGTACTGCAGTACCAGTTGAGATTGGTACTCCGGCATGACCTAGTTGGCTAACAACTGGGATAAGGTTCCTCTGAAGGTTTCGAGCAAAAGGATAGTAGACACAGGAGAGGTTTATGGGTTTTGGAACCACACGGAGCACGGGCAGGGCCAAGAAGGTTCCTAGAGACGCGCCGGAATAGAAAGGGCGGAGAGCATGCACGTAGCATACCCAGGAGACTTTGAAACGAGTGCGAGCATACACTACGGGAAAAAGGGACCTGCGCCGGAAGCTACATTCGGTACTACACAAAGACCCGTTTTCGAGGGCGCAGCGTCCGTCGAACACCTCGTTGGCAAGCTCGTCGACGCGTTCGCCGAAGATTATTCAGAAGGGAGTAAGGACCACGCCCTGGCCGAGCTCTTATTTTCGGTGAAGAACTTGAAAACACCCTACGAACGCCGAGCCGCTGCTGCTGCCCTCGAAAGCCTCGCTGGACGGATCGATGCCGGTATTAGAGAGTACCCGAAGTTGGTCCGGGCCTCTGAAACCCTGGCCCACAACCTCTGGGAGGAGCCTCTAGGAGTCAATAGCAAGCGAGAAGCAGCACAGCATAACACCGGGGTGATCCTACGCCTTATAGCCACCGAACTTCTAAAGACGGCTCGATGACGACCTCCGGAAAGAAAGTTTTTTAGTACAAACGCGCACCCGCCGCCAGCCGGGTTCCGCTCCTACGGCTTCGGGGTGTCGTCCCTCGAGCTTGTTGCCTTGGGGAATCCCTCACCGTTCTGGCGAAATCCTGCATCGGATGGTGGTAGCGAAGAGACAGACTGGCTACCGGATCCTTTCTTAGCCTAGGCAATAGAGGGAGACCGGATCGTTTGCTGCTCGCCTCGTGCGCCGCAGTTTCGCTGTGAGGTGGATGAGTATATCCTCCTTGTGTTTGTAGCCTGGCGTTCGTACCTTCGTGGACCTTATTTTTAACCGTGGAATCTACGCCTCCGGATTTTCGCGCCGGATGACGCCTTCGCGCCAAGCGTAGACGGCGGCCTGCGTACGGTCGGTCAGCCGGAGCTTTTGGAGGATGCTCGAGACGTGGGTCTTTACTGTGCGTTCGCTGATAAAGAGCTCCTGCGCGATGGCGGTGTTGTTGCTTCCTTCAGCGACGAGCTTCAATACTTCAAGCTCGCGTTCGGAAAGGTCGCCGAGGGAGCCCGGCTCACCGCGACGAGGACCGTGAATCTCGCGCATCACCCGGTCGGCGACGCGTGGATGGAGAACGACCTCGCCCGCCGCAGTCTTCCTGACGGCGTCGGCCAGCTCGCGGGATCCGACCTCCTTCAGGACATATGAGAAGGCCCCGGCCCGGATCGCTGGCAGTACGTACTCATCGTCGTGGTAGCTCGTGAGCACGATGACCCGCGTCTCCGGCGAGGTCTGCGCGAGGCGCCTCGTAGCTTCGACGCCGTCCATGCCGGGCATGATGAGATCCATAAGGACCACATCAGGGGCGTTTTCCGACGCGAGCCTCACCGCCTCCTCGCCGCCCCCGGCCTCTGCGACCACGGTCAGGTCAGGCTGGGTGTCGAGGTAGGATCTGATGCCCTCCCGGACAAGCGCGTGGTCGTCCACGAGGAGTACGGTTGTTTTCTGTGCGGTCTCGCTCAATGGGAATCCTCTTTCTTCTCGGAGGCGGTGAGTTCTGGCGGCTCGGCCAGCGGGCAAGAGCAAACGATACTCGTGCCCTGCCCCGGCGCGCTCTCGACGCGTAACTCTCCGTCGAGCTTCGTGAGTCGCTCGCGCATGCTCCTGAGGCCATAACCCGCGTGGTCACCTGCCGGGTCGAAGCCGCTTCCATTGTCCGAGATGCGCAGCACGACCGCATCGTCCCCGAAGGCGAGATCCACTCCGACGCGAGCCGCGCCGGAGTGGCGGGCGACGTTGGCGAGGGCTTCCTGGGCGACGCGGAAGAGGGCCTGCTCGACATTCGGCGGCGCCCCACGGTTGGCGTGTACCTTGACTTCCACGGGAATCTCGCTGCCACGCGACCACCCGGCGGCGTGCTCTCTCAGGGCGCCGATAAGGCCTCGGCCCTCCAACATCGCGGGACGGAGCTCATGGATCAGGACGTCTAGCTCCTTGTGAGCCTGGCTTAGCAACTCGTTGGCTCGACCGAGGTGGTCGTCGGATCCCGCCGCCCCGTCGAGGGCGCGGGCCGTGTCCACCTGCAGGGAGGCCGCGAAGACCTGCTGCTTGACGGAGTCGTGGAGGTCGCGGGCAAAGCGGTTTCTCGCCTCCAGCGTGGCGAGATCCTGGCGGGACTGCATCAAGTCTTCCAGATCGATTGTCATACTCTCCAAAGCTAAGGACAATCGTCCGATCTCATCACCAGAGGTGTCTCCGGTGGCGACCTCGAACTCACCCCGGCTCCAAGACTCCGAAGCCTGTGTCAGCGCCTTGAGCCGCCGCGTCAGGCTCCTGGCAGTCAAAAACCCAAATCCTAGGCCGAGGACGCCGGCTATCGCCGTAATCCAGAGCGCGATCACAACGAGCAGGTACACTAAAGATAAGGTCTCTGGATTCCGATTCGGCAAGACCTCGGCCACCACGCCGACCACCCGTCCCTTCTCGTCTTTGACAGGCGCAGCGGCGGTGTACCCGTTGTCTAGATCTTCGGAGTAAAGATCCTTCGGATCCTCCTCCCCCGCGCTGGCGGCCGCGAGGATCCGGGGCAGCCCAGGAACTTTTTCGGCGTCCATACGCCCTCCGGTTTCCTGAAGGCCTACAATTTTGGGGACAGAGGCGATCATACGCCCGTCGGGATCCAGCACCATCACCACGCTTTCCTCGGGCAAACTTCCTTCTTCGAGGTTCACGGACGGTGTTTTTTGCCCGGGCTCGAGGATGGAATAGTTGCGAAGGATTTCGCGCGCATACCCGGCGTCGGGAGGCTCCTGGGTCAAGGGAGCCTGGAGACTCGGCGCGGTCGTGGTGACTAGCTCCTTAGCCGTGTACCGGGCCTCAGAGGGCGAACTCGCGAACCAGAACACGATAAATAAGAGCACAACAATCAAGAGCACCCCAGCGGTTATCAGCGTGTAGCTGAGCGCGAGCCTCCAGCCGAGGCTTAGATTTGAGTGCCAGCGCCGGGGCCATCTTAAGGGAGACTTCACATCCGGACTCTTGTGTTCGCACGCCTCACAGCGCCGTATTCTGACAGCGAGAGGGCGGCGGCGCGAGGGATCCCGGACCGCGCCTCCATTCACCGGCCATCAAACTACATGCCTTCGACGGGACAAGGGCAGGCAAATGTCGGTCGCGACCACATAGTCAGCGAGCGTCAGCGCCACTTGCACGGGCTCAACGTCTAGCCAGATTAGGCAACATACCTTTCTCCAGTATCCGGACCGCTCTTAAGTCTTACCACGGAGTATACGCACGTGGAAAGTGGTCCAATGAGGATGTTAAACACCAGCCACACCCAATGGCGGTTCTGGACAGCCAAGACGATGCCCCACACCCATCCGATGAAGCTCAAGAGATTCGCAAGGAGAAAGGTGGATATAAACGCCAAGGAAGGTCCCGCTTCATTCGGAGGAGTTGCTGCTAGTAGCCCTATCGCCACTATATACATCGTCAGGCCCAACAGGCAGACAGCCAGTAAACCTACATACCACTTACGCTCCATTTCTGCTCCTTTGCTTGAACGTTTGCCTTGAACTACCTTGTCCTACTGAGTTGATGCGCGATTAATGTTTAGTCATAACCCTCACCCTCACAAGTAGAGGCGATAAATCCCATTGCCTCTGTACCGTTAGATCTCAAATGAACGAATATTTCTCAGTCACCAGCTTTTCCTTCTTTCGACGTCTTCGGAAGAATCTTAGACCAGTTCCCCCAGAGACTGCATCGTCCTGCGGAACGAACCTCGCCTAGTACCAGAGAATGAGGACGTTCGGACATGGGTGCGGAGTCCCATACGAGTACTGTCATGGGGAATGCGCTCTGCGCAAACACGACGCCCTATACAGAACTTCTCAGCCTCGCTCGCGCTCTAGTATGAGCATCATCACTACCGCCGGTAATAGCACCTGCTCCTCCTCTGAGGAGAAGTTGTTCTCTGATTCCAGCGTAAACCGGCCCTCCAAAAACGAGCGGCGTTTTACGATGCAGGCCTGCCTTCCGTCCTCCATGTCGATGTCGTACTTGGGGTTCAGAAAATAGCCCATCACGAATTCAGCATAGGGTATCTCTCCTAGCAGTCCGTCCACCAACTTTACTACGGGGTTGCGCTCGGTGGTCCGGCCGATCACGTTGTCCGTGCGGTCCTTTATCTCGTAGGAGGCTCGCCAGAGAGAGCGCATGCCGTGACGGACCACGCTGCCCATGGTCCTATCTTCAGCGTCGGTAATCGAGTAAGAGCCGCTGAAGTCGAGAACCTGGTCGGTGCGAATCTTATAGAGTAGATGATCACGACTCTCCGAGTCGTATATCGAGATCTCCTCTTTAATCTGGAGAGCCTTCTGTTGCGCTTCCGCTAGGGTTTGATCGTTGCCGTCGGTAATCGTTATACGGTCACCTACATTGAGGATAGCGAAGCGGAAGTTGAGCGGGTAAGTGTACAATGTCTCTCCTTTCTCTGTCTGGTTCGAGCATCTATTTCAGGTTGATGACGACAGACTCAGTAGATTTCTTGACCATCCATGATGAGCTCATAATCTGCTATCGAGTCGAACCCATAAGAGGTGCGCGGTACTTCGAGCAGAC
>JBARZO010000159.1:0-4994 GCA_049650165.1 Rubrobacteraceae bacterium | reverse complement strand
CTCCAGCAACATGCTCGCCGCCGCCATGCTGATGGTGCAACCCTCTCCCTCGTAGGTGACGTCCTCTATGTGCTCGTGGTCCTCCGCACCCTTCAGGTACACCGTTACGACATCCCCGCACCCCGGGTTGCCGCCGGGCATCGCCACGTCGGCGTCTTCTACAGTCCCGCGATGGCGCGGTTTCTGGTAATGATCCAGCAGAATCTGTATCTGCAACTGCCTATCCAAAACTTACCTCTCAATAACAATTCTGTGAGATTGTCCCGACGATTCTACCGCACACAAATAGCTTCGCCGCCCGGCTAGCTTTATTTTGATACCGTTTGATACACTAGCCCGCATGAAGGTAGGTATAGTCGGATTGCCCAACGTCGGCAAGTCCACAGTGTTTAACAGCTTGACGCGGGCCGGGGCCGAGGCCCAGAACTACCCGTTCACCACGATAGACCCGAACCTGGGCGTCGCGGTGGTGCCGGACGGACGGCTGACGGCGCTGGCGGAGACGATGCACAGCAAGAGCGTCGTGCCGGCGACGGTGGATTTCGTAGACATCGCCGGGCTCGTGAAGGGCGCGAGCGAGGGCGAAGGGCTCGGCAACCAGTTCCTCGGGAACATCCGGGAGTGCGAGGCGATCGCGCACGTCGTCCGCTGCTTCGAGGACGAGAACGTCGTCCACGTCCACGGCGACGTAGACCCGACGGATGACATCGAGACCATCAACACCGAGCTGCTGCTCGCCGACCTTTCTACCGTCGAGCGTCGGATGGAACGCACGAGCAAGGCTGCCAAGAGCGGTGACCCAAAGCTGAAAGCCGAAGCCACGGAACTCGTCAAGCTGCGAGACCACCTCTCGGACGGGAATCCGGCTCGCACGTATCCGCCGTCGGAGGCGTTGGCCGAGGCGCGGGGCACGCTCATTACGGCGAAGCCGACCCTTTACGTGGCGAACGTGGATGAGGAGTCTGTGGCCGACGGCAACCAATACAGCGCGGAGGTCGAGAAGCTGGCGGCCCGCGAGGGGGCGGAGGCTGTACGGCTCTCGGCGGCGCTGGAGGCCGAGGTCGCGGAGCTGCCGGAGGACGAGGCGCGGGAATACCTGGAGATGCTCGGCCTGGAGACTACGGGTTTCGAGGAGTTCGTACGGGCGGCGTACCGGCTGCTGGGGCTCATTACGTTCTTTACGGCGGGTGAGAAGGAGAGCCGGGCCTGGACCGTGAAAGACGGCTCGACGGCGCGGCGGGCGGCGGGCCGTATCCACACGGATATGGAACGCGGCTTTATCGCGGCGGAGACCGGCAATTGGGAAGATCTCGTACACGCCGGTTCCTGGGCGAAGGCCCGCGAGGAGGCGAAGGCCCGCCTCGAAGGCCGCGGTTACCTCATGAAAGACGGGGACACGGTCCTCTTCCGTTTCAACGTCTAGTGGACTCGTTCGTCCGACCGGAGAAGCCGCTCTCCGAGATACGGCTCGCGCTGGTTTCTACGGGTGGGGTTCATCTGCCGGATGCGCCGCGCTTCGACATAGACGACCCCGCGGGCGATTGCTCGTACCGCGAGATCCCTACTGATGTCCAAGAACTAACCTGGAGCCACGCCTACCACCGGCCCGAAGATGACTCGGACCTCGACGCAGTGTTTCCGTTGTGGACGTTACGAGAGCTGGAGGCTGAAGGTTTCGTAGGCGGGCTAAACCATCGCCACTTCAGCTTTATGGGCGCCATCCACGACCCCGCCCCGCTGGCCGAACAGTATGCCCCGGAGGTCGCGGCATTGCTGGTGGAGGACGGGGTAGACGCAGCACTCCTTACCCCTTCCTGACCGCTCTGCCACCGGTCTGTAGGGCTGGTAAGCGGCGCCATAGAAGAGCGCGGAATACCAACCGTTACGCTCGCGATGGAGAAGGGGGTAGCTGCGTCGCGAGTGGGGTACGTGCCGTTTCCGTACAACTTCCCGATGGGGGAGCCGGAGGATCGGGAGCGCCACCGGGAGGTCGCGTTGGCGGCACTGGCGCTCCTGTACGAAATGGGGGAACCAGGCGAGATCGAGTTGCCGTTTGGCTGGCGCGGGTGAAAATTTACGCCGCTAATTTCTGCTTCGGGGTATACTTCGTGTTAGATAAAAATCTGTGTCAAAGGCGGTAGCGTGGCTTTCGTGTTTCTCTTTTTTCTGGCGTTTGTTTTTATAGTGTTTCTTTTCCTGCTTCCGATCCTGTACTCGCTGCAGGCGGTTGGGAGTTTATTTGTCTATCCCAAGCAGCTCAAGTCTATGTTCGGAAATAAGACCCTGCGCCGCAACCACGCCCTGGAGCACGCGACCATCGTGGTAATGATGGAGCGTCAGCCGGGCCGCAAATTCAACGGCTTCTCGACCGACGACGGCTTTTTCGTGCAGGGCGTCCGGTCGCTGGAAGAAGTAGACAGCGCGGCGCGCGAAGCCGTAACCCGCCTGAAGGATGGTGAGCGCAAGCTCGCGATACATCGCAACTGCGGCACGACCATCGTGGCGGCGAACCTGCTTGCGGCGATCTTCTTTCTCGCGGCCCTGGGGGTCGGGTTGTACCTGAGCCTCTCCATAGGCAACCTGTTCTTGCTGGTGGTTGGGGCGATGCTGCTCTCGTTCGCGTTACGGGTTCCTCTGAGCCTGTTCTTGCAGCGGTTCGTGACCACCGAGCAGGACCTCACGAATGCCGAGGTCGGTTGGGTCGAGGCCGCAAAACCGAACGAACTCCGGGGCGGCATCCTGGGTGTGCTGCTCGCCGCGTCCACCGCCCAGGTGCGAGTCTTTCACACCGACCCGGACGCCGTCGAGATCCTCCGCGATGATGGGGCCGTGGTCAGGTAATATCTTCGCCCTCCGGCGCATCTAACCCCAAGACAACCAGAAGACCGCGCGTCGCAACTTTCTCGGACTGTAATGCGCCGTACCCGAACGTCGCGTCGCGAAGGTAGTATGGATATAGAGTGGACGCGTTTTTGGCGCACGAACAGAGAGGGAGCGTTATGGAGAACAGTAGCTACGATGTCTTGATCATCGGCGGGGGACAGGCGGGAATTCCGCTGGCCTACAAGCTCGCCAGCGAGGGCAAACAGGTGGCGCTCGCCGAGCGCAAGCATCTCGGAGGGTCGTGCGTGAACTTTGGCTGCACGCCCACAAAGGCCGCTATAGCTTCGGCGAAGACCGCGCATCAAGCCCGACGCGGCAGCGAGTACGGGATCGAGATCCCCGAGGTCCGGGTGGACTTCCCGGCGGTGATCGAACGTGCCAAAGGCATGGCTGAAACGGGTCGCAGCGGTATCGAGAGCGGTTTCGCAGACTCGGAGAATCCGATCCTGATCCAGGGTCACGCCGTCTTCGAAGGCCGTGACGACAACGGCTTCCGATTGCAGGTTGGGGACGCGTCCGTAATTGCCAAAGAGGTCGTGCTCAACACCGGCACGCGCACGCTGATCCCCCCGATAGACGGGCTCGATGAGATTGACTACATTGACTCCGGGAACTGGTTGGAGCACACGGACCTCCCCGAGCACGTAGCCATAGTCGGGGGCGGCGTCATCGGCCTGGAGATGAGCCAGTTCTACCGCCGCATGGGCAGCCGCGTAACCGTCATCGCCGGTAGCGCGGGCCGCGTGGCTCCGCGCGAGGACGAGGAAGTTTCAGAGGCTATCCAGGACATCCTCGAAGGTGAAGGCATCGAATTCCGGCACAACACCCGCGCCGAGAAGGTCGAGAAGACCGACAACGGCCTAAAGATAACCCTCGGCGGCGACAACCCTTCGGAGCTAGAGGCTTCGCACCTGTTTATCGCGACGGGCCGGATGCCGAACACCGACGACCTGGGCTTGGACAACATCGGTTTGGAGACTACAGACAAGGGCATCGTCGAAGGCGACGAGCGACTCAAAACGGCCGTCGAAGGCATCTGGGTGGCGGGTGACATCCGGGGCGGCCCGCAGTTTACCCACACCTCCTACGACGATTTCCGGGTGATACTCTCGCAGATGACGGGTGACGGCTCGCACACCACCGACCGGGTCGTGCCGTACGCGATCTTCACCGACCCCGAGCTTGGCCGCGCGGGCATGACCGAACGCGAAGCGCGGGATGCCGGCTACGACGTCGAGGTCATGCGCTTCGAGATGAAGAAAGATGGCAAGGCGACGGAGATAGGGGAGACTAAAGGCTTTATAAAAGTAGTCGCCGACGCCTCAGACGGGAAAATACTGGGAGCTGCTGTGCTGGCCACCGAGGGCGGAGAGCTCGTCCACCTGTACATAGACCTTATGAACGCCGGAGCCTCGCTCGACGTGATGAGGAACGCCGTCCACATCCACCCGACGCTTGCCGAGGCCGTACAGAGCGCCATCGCATAGAACAGCGCAAAGAGAGTCCAGGCTTCCGGACTCTCTCCTGCGCCGGTACTCACGAAAAATATGCCTACATGGGAGTCAGCGAAACAGCCGGTTACACCTCCATAATAGTAGGCTAGCCAAAAGACGGTAGCGAGAAGCTCGTTGCTCTCGCTACCGTCGCTTCACTTCAGATCATCGAGATGCTATACTTCCAATATGTCCGAAACGGACACGTTAAATTAGGGACGTCGAACTCGGAGAAGGTAGTGTGAACGAAGAGTTACACGAGGGTGGTGTAGAGAAGTTTAGTCCTCTCAAACCTGCGGAATTGAATGTGCTTTTGGCGTTGGCCGGAGGTGAGATGCATGGCTACGGGATCAAGAAGGATGTAGCAGATCGTACCGCAGGAAAGGTCAAGCTTGGGCCCGGCACGCTCTACAGGACTCTGAATTCTTTGCTGGAACGTGGGCGGGTAGAGGACACCGGCATCGAAGAAGAGAGTGAAGGCGGGAGGCGTCGCAGATACTACCGGATCACGGGCTTAGGGCGCAAAGCGGCCGCAGCGGAGGTAGAACGCTTAGAAGAGATCGTCACGAGCGCCCGTAAGCGGGGAATCTCCGACCGGGGCTTGGGTCCCATTATCGG
>JBARZO010000158.1:0-3687 GCA_049650165.1 Rubrobacteraceae bacterium | reverse complement strand
GTTCGAGACCGCTACGGGGCTGTTTGGCGTGATCGGTCGGGTAGACGACGACAAGCCGGAAGCTCTCTTCAGGGCTTCTTGTGGCGGGCTGTTTCTCCCGCTCGACGTCGCGGATCTCTTCGATGATGCGGAGCTCGCCCGCCGAATCGTCCGCAAACCCCGTAAGGCTCCGGCCCCACCACTCGACTACCCAGTTGCTGAAAACAGACGGGAGGTGCGGCCATGACGAAGATGCCTACACCTGTACGAGTGCTAGATTCAGGCGGGACCAAGGCCGGGTCAACCCGCGTCGTGCTCTTCGGCGTCGGCGGAACTGGCGGCTACTGCCTGCAGCAGCTCGCCCGCCTGCTCTATGGCTTGAAGGCCGAGCGTTCAGAGGCCTGGGCAGCCCCTCGCCTCACCCCAGGCGGGGCCCGTACCCAAGACGAGCCCGACCACGTACCCGACGTGCTCCTTGTGGACGGCGATGAGATATCCGAGGCCAACTTGCGCCGGCAATACTTTCTCGCCCAGGACGTCCGTAAGCACAAGGCGCTGGTCCTCTCCGAGCGTTACGGGGCAGCCTACGGACTGAAGATTTCAGCCTATCCAAAATACTTGGAACCAGGTACGGACTTCGCGGCCCTCGTGCCCGAAGGCTCACTCGTAGTTGGCTGCGTGGACAACGCGGCGACCCGGCGGCTCCTGCACGAGCGGCTTTCTTCCTACCAAGATGTCGTATACCTCGACGCCGGAAACGCGGCTGTCGAACTCCCGGAAGACGGACCATTGGACCGCAAGGAGCAGCTACGCATTAGAAACTCCGGCTGGGAGGGACAGGTGTTGTGCGGTGTGAGGCGGCGCGGGGACACGGTAGTCCCGTTCCCGGCGGAGCAGATCCCGGACCTCGTCGAGGATGACGGGGAGCTCTTGCCCTCGGAGATACCCTGCGGCCAGGTGGTGGTCTCCAACCCCCAGCGGGCGCTCACGAATACCTGGGCGGCGATCACGCTGCACTCTTACTTGACCGACCTGCTTACTGACGGTACCCTGCTCCACCGCATGACGCTCTTTTGCGCCAGGCGTGGCTACGCCAAAAGCTACCCCGCCCTGGAGGTCATGGACGAGGTCGCAGTCTGATGGATCTGAACTGCGAGGAGCATCTAGACAGGATCGTCCGTCCATGGTGCAGCCGCTAAGTTCGGTATCGTAACCGACGATGATTTCCGGTGATGGTAGGTATTCGTTAGCGTGGATACGCAGCGCTGAAAGCGCACCTTACTTTGCGGACGAGCCATCCAATAGGGGGAGTTAGGCTAAACGCCGAGCGAATAGGCGTAGATCCGCGCCCCGGCTCGCCCCCATTTCACCACCAGCGTTTGGTGACGTCGAGCTGCGTGCAATTTACTCCAGAAGCTGGTACGGGTCGCCCTCCTCGGCGTAGAATCGCATCAATGACTCCAGCACCTCGAATTGTTTCCTGCCCTTTCCGGTTTCGACCTTCTCCCGGGCCAACGCAATGTCGAATTCACCCTTTACCTGTCGGCTAACGACCCCGGAGATTTGTACATAGTCCTGTTTGTTGTACCTTCGGCTCCTCTTAGGACGATTTCGGCGCCGAATGGTCCGGGCTTCTGTATCTTCTTCATCCTCCCTTCTTGTTGGTGGGCGACGAACTTCCTGCGGCCTTTCTGGACCCACATCGTCGAGAAAATCGAAGTCTTCCTCATCCCGGCCCCCGCTTCCGTACACTTCAGCGCTCATCCAACCACCTCTTGCCCCGCCGCTTCGTAATCTGTCCAGCCGTCCCGCGCGCCCTTGCCCTTGAGTTCTGAGACGGGTAGACCAAGCAGTTCCCCCGTGGCGAACGCCGCCCGGTCCCGGATCTCGGCTTGAAACATTGGTACTCCCCTCTTCTCCAGGCTCCGGCGCGCTTGCGCCGCCCGGCGGTTGTACCATTTCACCATTGTTAGCAGCACCTTGTAATCTGCTCTACCCCCGAGTGCTTGGATGTCCTGGGCGATCAACATGATCGTCTCCGTGCTGCCCGCCTCAGGCGTCGTAGGGATCACGAGCAGGTCGCACTGTGAGACCAGCCTCTCAAGTGCCTCCCCCCTCGGCCGGCCCTGCGTGTCAATGACCATGTTCGAGAAGGATCTGGCCACGCCTCGCTCGCCGGCCTCGCGGGATGACACTACTTCAAATGGAAGTTGCCCCTTGCTTCGCCGGCTCCACCCGAGCGCGCTACCATTCGGGTCTGCGTCCACAACCACTGTGGAGCCCTCTCCATCCCGCCCGTTTAGGTAAGCTGCTAGGTGCATCGCTGTCGTCGTTTTGGCGACGCCGCCCTTGTGGCTAGTGACAGTCACGATCACTAGTGCTCCCTCCCCCACCGCCCTCGCGGCAGTCCGGATAACGCGTCTGCGACACGCTACCACATCTTATACGTGTAGTCTACTACGCAAACTAGTTGTCTAGTTAGGCTATTCAAGCTACTCGACATAGTTAGATACACGGAATAGCGTGCTACGCGTATAAGGAAGCCGTGGATACTGGGGCTTGCGGTGTCATGTCACGTACAGGCTTCTTGCTTATAGGCGAACGGCTCTCAAGCCCACAGATTTACGGCCGAGAGAGAAGGGGCCAGAATATACGGATCTTCGCGAGGCCTCATAGGACACTTCACAGGGGCGTGCGACGTCTCAGTCAGCCACACAGGACGTTTGGAGAGAAGAATTGCGTTGTATTGTCCACTGACTTGACGGTCCGGCAGGCATTTCCTGTTCTACGACATGTGGCTCAGGCACGGCCACCGGGCCCTAGATTTCCTCTGCGCAAGCCCGGAGGCAGGCTGAGCGCATACTAACTGCCACCTCCAATCGACGTTAATCGAGTATCTTGCTACTCGCAATACACCCGCTACGCGTGCTACTTTCACTACTCGTGCTATCTGTGCTACTCGCTTACGATGGTAGGGTGGATCGCTCGGGTCTTGGACTATATCTCTACTCTGGGTTCTTGTGGGTAGGATTTGACCGCATTAGGATCAATTATCAGGTCACGTACCCATGTCCCCGGTAACGTGGGTGCAGAGTGACCTGCTACAAACAATGAGGTAGGGGAGAGGAATCCGGGCCAAAACTCTATGCCTCAGCCCCTATTCCTAGTTTGAAAGAGCTAGAGCCCATTGCCGTACGGGCCGCGGCAGCCACGCCTGTCTAGCGAGATTCAAAAAACGCCAAGTTACACCCTCACACCGGACGCGCTGGGTGAGGCCTCAATTGCTCCGTCTTGAGACATTTAGCTCGACAAAGAGTGAGACATCTACCGCTCCGACCAGCCAAGAGACTTATATACTTATAATACACCGGGCACATAGGCCTTGATTAGCACACCCGCGTCCAAGTCTGAGGCACCATCAGCAACCTAACCAGAACCGAAAAGGCGCAACAGGCAAAAAGTGTACTAGGCAAAAACTGATGACGTTTGCGCACCAAGCGCGTGCCGAGTACAGAAAACCATTAGTGAATGCCGTTCCGGATACGAGTAGGCTAACAACATAAGATGGAGCACCAGCCCTCTCTAGTAGTAATTGTATTATGCAAGTTTACCTCCTACTCCGGTCCAAAGTACAAATGTAGGTGCGCTGCTCCTCTTCAGTGGAGCGCCCCCGACAGAGGTAGAGATCGGCATCTAGGGATACATAGT
>JBARZO010000157.1:0-3226 GCA_049650165.1 Rubrobacteraceae bacterium | reverse complement strand
TGCCGGGCACGGGGTGGCCGGAGCCAGGCGGATATCTACCCCGCGAGGCGCTCAAGTTCTTGCACCTCGTCGCCAAAGAAGGTCTTTGCGGGATGGAAGTTGTGGAAGTTTCACCGCCGTACGACGTTAGTGACCAGACGGCGCTGCTGGCGGCGCGGGCCGTAGTCGACGTGCTGGCGACGCTGGTGAGCGAGGGGCATCTGGGAGAGCGGAAATAGTTGGGGCGGTTTCTATTTGCAAGGTGGCTGGCGTTGGTGTTGGCGGTGTTGGTCTCGCTGGCGGCCCGGGTCATCTCGGATGCACTTTGATAGAGCTATGTAAAAGGAGTTTTGATTAGATGATCCTTATCGGCGTCGCGGTTTTTATCGTTTTGATGATGGCCATTGGGCTGTGGGTGGCGCGCAAAATTCAGGGCGACAGCACAAACTACATCGTCGCCGGACGCGGCCTCATTCTGCCCCTGGCCGCCGCCACCCTCATGGCCCAGGCCGTTGACACGAACGCGACTTTGGGCAACACGGACCTGACGGCGGAATTTGGCTTCTGGGCCGGAGCCTCGCTCCCGATAGGGCTCGCGCTGTGCCTGTTTCTTACGGGATTGTTCTTCGCCAAACCCCTGAACCGGATGGGCTTGATGACGTTGCCGGATTTCTTTCGGCGGAAATATGGCCCGTCCGTCGAGGTGCTGGCCTCGTTCATAATGATTCTGGCTTTCAGCATCCTGCTCGCGGGAAACCTGGTCGCCGGTGGATACTTGTTCAGCACGTTCATGGGGACGAGTTACGGGGTCGGGGTCGCCCTGCTCGCCGGGATCGTGCTGATCTACACCGTCGCCGGCGGCCTCATAGCCGTCGCCTACACGGACTTTATTCAGGTGGGTGTGGCTCTGCTTGGCTCGCTGGTTTTGCTCGGCTTCGTCCTGGTCAATTTCGGCATCACGATACCGGAGGGCATGGGGCCGTTCGCCTTCGAGCAACTTACCAACCCGGAGATGGGGGCGTACATAAACTGGGCCACGATCTTAGCCCTCGGCTTCGGCGACATCGTCGCCATAGACTTCATGCAGCGCGTCTTCGCCGCCGACAGCCCAGAAACGGCCCAACGGGCCTGCTTCGCCGGCAGTGTCGGGACGCTGGTCGTAGGCGTCCCGTTCGCGCTCGTGGCCCTCTCCTCCGGGGCGATCCTTGAGCAGGTCGGGGTTGCAGCGGGCAATGGGCCGGTGCTCTACACAATGATCCAGGAAGTCGTGCCGCCGGCGCTGGGGCTGCTGGTACTCTCCGGCATCGTGGCCGCCTCACTCTCCACGAGCGATGGCGCGGTGCTCGGAACCTCCTGCGTCTTCGCCCGAAACGTCTTCGGTATCCGAGAAGAACAGGGGGGAGCGGAGGCCGACAAGCTCCTGCTCACCGCCCGCATCATGGCGGTACCCATCACGCTGCTCGGCATTTTCTTCGCCCTGCAGATCCCTGAGACCGGCATCCTGCTCACGCTCGCCTTCGACGTGCTCTTCGCGGCCTTATTCATACCTTTCGTCTTCGGTGTCTACTGGCCCAAAGCAAACAAACCGGCTGCGATAGCGGCCATAATCATCGGCACCTCGACCCGGCTGGCGTTCTTCGTCCTCACGCCCACCACCTATGGCGTAGAGAATACTCTGGCCCACATTCCAAACGACACGTTTACTGCCGCTTTCGACGGTCTACCGACGCTTATCTGTCCGCTGTTGGCCTTATTTACGTTCGCCGTTCTGGCGCTCGCGACCCAGGATACCTACGAACCCGCCGTCAAGGACGTGCGAGCTCTGGTGGTCGAAGAAGGCGCCGTAGGGTAGGAGGAATATGAAACTATCGCCCAAGGAGCAGGATAAGTTAATGATCTTCACCGCTGCTGAGGTAGCGCGGCGCCGAAAGGACCGAGGCCTCAAGCTCAACCACCCGGAGTCTGTTGCCCTGATCTCCGCTGAACTACTTGAGGGCGCCCGCGATGGAAGAGGGGTCGCCGATCTGATGAGCTTCGGGGCCACGATCCTCTCCCGGGAAGACGTAATGGAAGGTATCCCCGAGATGATCGACGAGGTAGCCATCGAAGCCACCTTCCCCGACGGAACTAAACTCGTTACTGTCCACGACCCTATCGTCTAGGAAAGGAGAGCTGTGAATCGCGTAGAAGCTACTGAACTAATACTAGAAGCAAAAAAGGAGAAAGGGCTGACCTGGAAAGAGTTGGCCGAGAAGGTCGAGATGAGCGACGTTTGGACCACCGCCGCCTTGATGGGCCAGGTCTACATGAACGAAGAAGAAGCCGCCAAAGCCACCGATGCTCTCGGTCTCGGGCCGGAAGTTGCCGAAGCTCTCCAGAACTACCCGATGCGCGGCGGCCTGGACCCGCTGGTGCCGACCGACCCGCTCGTCTACAGGTTCTACGAAATAATGCAGGTCTACGGCGTCCCGATGAAGCAACTCATCCACGAGGAGTTCGGCGACGGCATCATGAGCGCCATAGACCTCACCGTAGACGTCGAGCGCGAAGAAGACTCCGACGGTGACCGGGTAAAAATAACCTACTCCGGCAAATTTCTACCCTACAAGAAGTGGTAGGCGCGGGATGATACCGGGAGAATCGCTACCGGCCGAAGGCGACGTAGAGCTGAACGCGGGCCGCGAGACGCTCACGCTCACCGTTTCGAGCGTCGGGGACCGCCCGATCCAGGTCGGCAGCCACTTCCATTTCTTCGAGACGAACAAGGCTCTCGAGTTCGACCGCGGATCAGCCTTCGGGATGCGCCTGAACATCCCCGCCGGCAACGCCGTCCGCTTCGAGCCTGGCGACGAGCGGGAGGTGGAACTGGTCGCCATCGGTGGCCGTCGCGTGGTCAGCGGCATGAACGGCCTGACCGAAGGCCCGCTCGACGATCCGGAAATCCGTGAAGCGGCGCTCGAACGCGCCCGCGAAAAAGGCTTCATGGAGGAAGCATGAGCGGCATCTCACGCCGCCGTTACGGCGGCATGTTTGGGTCTACAGTCGGGGACCGGCTGCGGCTGGCCGACACCGAGCTGTTTATCGAGGTTGAACAAGACCTTACGCTCGCCGGGGAGGAGGCGGTCTTCGGCGGTGGGAAGTCTATCCGGGAGGGAATGGCCCAGGGTGTCGCGACCCGTGAGGAAGGCGCGATGGATCTGGTCATCACGAATGCCCTCATTCTGGACCACTGGGGGATCACGAAGGC
>JBARZO010000156.1:0-3297 GCA_049650165.1 Rubrobacteraceae bacterium | reverse complement strand
GACCAAGAGGTGCCCGGCGGCGGCCACGGCGCTCATCAATGGGACGCTGGCCCACGCCCTCGACTACGATGACACCCATCTGCCATCCGTACTTCATCCCAGTGCTGCGGTGGTCCCCGCAGCTTTGGCGGCGACCGAAGCGGCAGGAGGGTCAGGCACGGACCTTCTTACCGCCGTCGCCGTTGGGGACGAACTCACCGTGCGCGTGGGTATGGCAGGCTACGACGAGGAGTTGGGAAATTCCATCTTCTTCGAGAAGGGTTTGCACGCGACGTCTATAGCAGGGACCCTCGGAGCCGCCGCTGCGGCGGCCATGGTCTACGGACTGGACAGCGAGAAGATCGGTCACGCTATCGCTATCGCCGCGAGCATGGGGGCAGGTCTACTGGAAGCCAACCGGACCGGGGGCAACGTCAAGCGGGTTCACTGCGGCTGGGCGGCCCACGCAGGCATTGCAGCCGCCGAACTCGCCCAGCACGGCCTTACCGGACCGCCCACTGTATTCGAAGGCAGGTTCGGCTTTCTGCAAGCCTATCTGGATGACAAAGCGGACGAGGAAGCCTTGGTGGGAGGACTTGGTGAGGACTGGGCACTTCCGGACATCTTCTTCAAGCCTTATCCAGCAAACCATTTTACCCACGCCGGCATAGACACCGCCCTGCAGCTTAGAGAGGACGGCCTACAGCCGTCCGAGATCTCCGAGATAGAGCTCGGCGTCGCTACACCAACCCTCAGGACCATTGCCCAGCCCGAGGAAGAGAAAGCTAGACCAAAGACAGGTTACGCGGCGCAATTCAGCGGCCCGTTCACTTTAGCTACCGCTCTGGTCGGCGGTGGTGGCCTCGGTGTTTCACTAGATGACTTCACCGATGAGGCGGTCCGAGATCAGACAAAGCTAGACCTAGCCTCGCGGGTTCGGTGCGTTTCTGACGAGGAGTGTGATCACATTTTCCCAAACCAGTTTCCGGCGGTCCTGCGGGTAAAGCTCAAGTCCGGGGAGACCAGAGAAGTTCGCGTACACCACAATCGCGGAGGATCTAAGAACCCTCTCAGCGAAGAAGAGCTCGCGATCAAGTTCCGCGATAACGCTGAACGAGCTCTCCCTCGGGAACGCTCAGAACAATTATGGGAGAAGCTGCAGACGCTCGACGAGGCAGACTCCGTAAACGACACGATACAACTAGCCCAAACGACCGGATAAGAAAGGGTTTTCTTGCACTTTGGCGTTGTACTACAGCACTTCCGGGAGCATGCCTCCCCAGAGGCTATCGTCGAGGTCGCACAGGCTGCCGAGGAACTCGGCTACGACAGCATCTGGGTTATGGACCACGTCGTCGTTCCGGCCGTGCCCGAGACCCGTCAGTTCACGCCACTCGTATACGACCCTTTTCTTACGCTCTGCTACGTCGCCGCCCGCACGAGTCGTGTGAGGCTCGGGACGAGCGTCCTGATCGTCCCCTATCGAGATCCGTTGCTACAGGCCAAGCAACTCTCCACGCTGGATGCCCTTAGCCACGGTCGCCTTATAGTAGGTATGGGGGTAGGCTGGCTCCGGCCAGAGTTCGAGGCCCTGAGCGTACCGTTCGAGCACCGCGGAGCTCTCATGGACGAGTACATAGAGGTAATGCAAACCCTTTGGACAGCGGATGGTCCCGCCAGTTTTCGTGGTGAAACCATTAGCTTCGAAAACGTGATGTGCGAACCGCAGCCCGTACAGAAGCCGTATCCACCACTCTGGATCGGCGGCAGCAGCGAAGCGGCACTACGGCGGACCGTCAGAGTCGGCGACGTCTGGCATCCAAGTAGTCGCAGCCCACAAGAGATCGCAGAAACCCTCGGCAAACTCCACCTGCTTGCCGAGTCCGAAAACCGTACCCCACTCGACACGATTATGCGCGCCGTTCTGCACCTTCTGCCGGTAGGGGACAGCACAACCGGGCGTCGCTCGCTTATAGGGACACTACAAGAGGTAAGGTCTGCGATTCAGGAATACCAGACTGCCGGGGTTCAGGGCTTCGTTCTAGACACCTTCTATGGCGCGCGGGAAGTCGAGCACAAATCTACGCAAGAAGTGATTAATACACTCGAACGCTTTGCAACTGAGCTCATGCCCGAATTTAGTACGGATCAGCGATAGACCCTGGCAGCCGCTACGTTGGCACTCTCACCGCGGATACGCTTCTTTGACACCTCCGTCCACATTGAGAATGTTGCCGGTACTCTTGGGGGAACGGCTGTCGGAGGCAAAGTGCAGAACAGCCTCTGCAATATCTTCCGCGTAGATGTTCACCTTTAGGGTGGTACGCTGTCTGTAGTGTTCCTCTAGCTCGTCGGGATCTATCCCGTAGGCTTCGGCCCGCTCCTCTCTCCAGGAGGAACCCCAGATCTTTGAGTCCTGCAACACCGCATCCGGGTTCACAGTATTCACTCTGATGCCATTTGCCCCACCTTCCTCGGCTAGACAGCGTGCCAGGTGGAGTTCGGCGGCCTTGGCGGTCGAGTAGGCTGAGGCGTTCTTGCCGGCGGCCAGGGAGTTCTTGGAGGCTACGAAGACGATGCTACCTCCAACTCCCTGTTCCTTGAGAGTTCGGAAGGCCTCGCGGGCCACCAAAAAGTATCCTTTTGCGAGCACCGCGTGGTCTCTCTCCCAGAGCTCTACGCTGGTCTCCTCGACGGGTGCTCCGGAGGCGAGCCCGGCGTTAGAGACTACTATATCGACACCACCGTAAGAGAGGATCGCTTTCCGGTAGGCTGCGGCGACCTGATCTTCACTAGTAACGTCCACGACGATGGGTTCTCCGGGATTTCCCAAACCTTCCGTTACGCTCGCGGCACCGTCTTCATCGAGATCGGCGACCACCACGTAGGCGCCTTGCGCATCGAAGTTCCGGGCGACGGCGCTGCCGATCCCTCCGGCCCCTCCGGTAACAAGCGCCACCCGGCCTTCAAGCTCCTTGGGTGGCGGCTTGAGGGTCAGCTTGTAGAGCTCTAGCGGCCAATACTCGACCGCGTAGGACTCTTCCTCATCCAGTGAGGTAAAGGTGTCTATAGAGGAAGCACCACGCATCACGGCTATGGCGCGGTGATAGAAGTCCCTTGCGAGCGTGGAAGATTTATAGTCCGCACCTACGGATACCAGACCGACGCCCTGGATCAGGACCACGCGCGGGTTCGGGTCGTGCATCTCCTCGTCGGCCTCCTCGTGGCGCGAAAAGTATGCTTCGTATTCATTGCGATAGCCGGTTGCCCCCTCGACGAGTTTCTTTTTGAGCTCTTCGGTTCCCTCACTCTCCGGGT
>JBARZO010000155.1:0-1561 GCA_049650165.1 Rubrobacteraceae bacterium | reverse complement strand
CGGCCGACAGTTCGCTAAAAAGGCACCAGTGGCCCTACCATATCCGGGTCAAGCCAATTGAGAGGGCGACCGTCGCTCTTATTCTCGCAGTACAAAAGTCCCACCATGGTACTGTGACCCCACGATGTGTTGAGAGACCACCTTCTGGAGCCGTTCTACCACCGTCCCGGTGGGCGGATTGGGCCTCTTCCGAGTCTCCAGGCGCGATAACCGGCGAGTAGAAGCACCCCGTAGGACCACGCCTGCCACTGCACCGCTAAGACCGCGGCGTTCTTGCTCCAGCACTGCGCCTCTCCGAGACCGAGGCCGGTCTTCATCTCCCTGTGTGCGACCTCCACCTCTCACCGCTGCCACATCCATGCGAGCAACTTCGCTGCCGCAAACGGTAAGGTCCATCGCTCCTCGTTCTGGATCACCGTAACCAGGAAGAACGACGGATCACGACGCTTACGATGTCGGCGACTGGACCCATGGTCCACGCCCTTGACGACCACCAGGACGACGGGACGATCTGGTGCTCTCTCCAAAACAAACAGACCCTCTATCCGGTAGCGGGGGCGAACCGCGCGGCTGCGGACCATGAACTCCGTTCGCCGCCAGCCAGAGCGTTCGGCGAGCCACTCGTGCGGTTTTCTAGCCTTCTCTCCGTACTTGCGCTTACGATCTCTTCTTCTGCCTTTTTCATTGTTAGGGAGTGCGTAGAGAGCCCGGTTGCGGGCGCAACGAGCCATCAGGTCAATGTCCCCGGGCAACTCGTGAAACAGCTTTGCGACACAGAAGCCGCCATCGCCGAGCACCAGGAGTCGCTGCGAGGCCCTGCCAGCGGCATTGAGACGTTCTCTCAACCACCGGAGCCCATCGAGGCCCAGGACTCGGGTCTGTGTCAGAAGGCGCAAACTGAACCTATTAACGAGCGTCGTGGAGCTACGGTTCTGCAAAGCTCGCATCCAAGATCCCGGATGAGGAGGGACCCCAAGGGACAGCACCCGACGTTTTCGGGCCTCCGGCTCCCAACGAGCGCCACCAGATGTAGCGGTCGCGAATAAAGATTCACGATCTCATATGAAGAGCCACGCCAAGCGGGAGGCCGACGGCGTTCGGGCGTGCTTCTCGACCGCTACCTTGCGGCTTATGACACTAACCCGAGCTCTGGACCTACGAAAGGAACTGCTCGGCGAACTCGGGGGAGGGCTCTATCTCCTCGATCACGTCGAGCATGACGCCATCAGGACCTACGCCGATGAAATGCCGCTGCCCAAAAGGCTCGTCGCGCAGCGGCAGAACGATCTGCAAGCCCGCTTCCTTGAGCTGCTTGTACTCGGCTTTAGCGTCCGAAACCTCGAAGTTGAGCAGTAGACCAGAGGCACGTTCCCCGCGGAAACCCTCCGGGATCGTCTCGTGCGCGGGCGAGAGTATGGCCAACTCGTAGGCGGGGTTCTCGCGGTGCTTGAGGCTAACGTACCAGTCGCTCTCGAACGTCGGCTCAAAGCCCATGTGCTCCGTATAGAAGCGGGCGCTTTCCTCTACGTCCTCAGCCATGAGCCCCGGGTAAAAGCTCTGT
>JBARZO010000154.1:0-3795 GCA_049650165.1 Rubrobacteraceae bacterium | reverse complement strand
GTATCGTTCGCTAGATCCTGCTCTTCGCGCAAGTAGTTGGAGAATCGTTCAAACTCCTTCTCACCCTCTGCGGAGAGCTTTGGTTTAGAGGTGCGCTTCATACAGATACATTATCAGACATCCGTTTTGTGGTCTACGCCGTGCATTATCAGAAGTTCAGCACCTGTTTTCCCGTATATGAATTGCTGCTAATGCAGTTTAGCGGACTTTCATCGGTACACAACGATCGGGCAGATAGACATGTTCCACACACGCCGTGACCGCTACGGTGAGGGCAGGCCGTTGGTCACGCATCCTAATCAGCGATTTGTCCTTTACCGTCTCTTTGATCTTTGCCTTCTAGCCACCACGAACGACCCCGGACTAGCAGGCGGTCCATAAAGCTCTTTCGGCTTATGCTCACGAGGTCGGTCATAGTATTGTCGTCTGAGATCTCGGGCAGCGGGTCCAAAGACACCCGCTGTATGCCAGAGAGATTGCTAAAGAGCATAGAGAAAAGCTCTCCTAGCCCAGTCTTCCATGGCTCCCAATCATTCTCCAGACCCCTTAGCTCAAGAAACATCTCGGCTTCATCGCTAAAACTAAAAACCGGCAGGCATTCTAGCTCGGCGAGCCCCAGGCTAAAGATCTCCTGCGCCCCGGCCCGACGGCTCACTATCAGCCAGTAGTGGCTGCCCGATACCCGGTCTTCGGTAGCCAATCATATCCCTTTCTTTGCTATGCGATCCACCCTCCCCAAGCTTGGATGGAAGCATTTCAAGTACATTTCGGTCGCTACGGTTAAACCTCGCTAACAATAGGTTCACACCACCCAGTTGATCCTAGTCATCATCCTCTTCGTCTTCGTCGTCCTCTTCACCGCCGCAGCCGACGGCGCCAACGAGCATGAGCGCCAAGAGTGCTGCGCTGCCCATCCTGGCGAACCGTTTCAAAAACTGGCCTCTGCTCTCGATCCTCTCAATCATGTTTCCCCTTTACACTCTTTGCGGCCCCTGTGATCGCTTTCATCTTAGCAGGCTCGGTCGCCCCGAGCTGTTGATCTATCAATGATAAGCAGGACCGCGACTAGCCCGAGTGTATGAAGAGCACGTTGAACTGGTTTGCCTCCCGCAAAGGCTGGCAGTGTAGCAAGTCATGGTCAGACCGTGGGCGCTACCCACGCAAGAGGTCCAGCCGGTCCAGGTTCTTTTTGGGGCCGCCGATCACGAGCACGTCACCCCGGCCGAGTTCGGTGTCGCCCCGGGGAATGGTTCCGCCGCCCTCCCTGGGTTTCAGGGCTACCACAGTAAGGCCTAGCTTGCGGGCGAGTTGGAGGTCGACGAGGGTCTGGCCGACCCACTGCTCCGGGGTTTCGATCTCTAAAAGGGCTTCATCTTCGCCGAGGTCCAGGTACTCCAGGATCGCCGGGGATGCCATCGTCCGGGCGAGTTGGCGTCCCATCTCTCGCTCTGGCTGGACGATGCGGTCGGCCCCGATCTTCTCCAGCACCCGGGCGTGGAGGCGGCTGAGCGCCCGCGAAGTTACGCTGGGCACCCCAAGCTCCTTGAGGTTTGCCGTCGCCAGTATGCCGGCCTCCATGTTCTCCCCGATTACTACCGCCGCCCCGTCGAACTTCCCTACGTTCAGACCTTCGAGCACCACCTCGTCGGTGGCGTCGGCGGCGACCAGGTGGGCGTTGGGGAACTCGTCCGCCAGGTCTTGTATCCGGCGTTCGTCGGTGTCTATGCCGAGCACCTCGTGGCCCAAAGAGTCCAGGGTGCGGAGCATGGCGGTCCCGAGCCGCCCGAGGCCGATGATCACGAACTGCCGGCTCATAATAGAGGTC
Organism: Rubrobacteraceae bacterium; assembly: GCA_049650165.1. Classification (GTDB taxonomy): domain Bacteria; phylum Actinomycetota; class Rubrobacteria; order Rubrobacterales; family Rubrobacteraceae; genus SIRX01. The sequence continues at coordinate 1,970 of JBARZO010000154.1, read as the reverse complement.
TCATGACAGAGGGTTCATCCTATCGCTATCTCCTCTTCCGGGTAGGTGTGGCGCTTGCGCCGGGAGCGCTGGCTAAGGGCGACGATGAGCGTTATTGGTCCCAGCCGGCCGACGAACATCAAGAACACGAGCAGTAGTTTACCGAACGGCGAGAGGTCCGGCGTCGCACCCAGCGACAGCCCCACGGTCCCGAGGGCCGAGGTAACCTCGAAGAGCGCCACCTGGAGCGACAAATCGTCGGAGGCAACCAGGGCTACGGAGCCTGCGACCACCAGCACGGCCGCCAGAGAGAGCACCGAGAGGGTCTTGGCGATCAGCGACCGGGGAATGCGCCGCCGGAACGCCGTTACCTCTTCTTCGCCCCGGACTTGGGAGAGCAGGATCAGGAATATGAACGCCACGGTCGTCACCTTTATGCCGCCGCCGGTCGAGGCCGGAGCCGCGCCGATGAACATCAGCACGATCTGTACCAGGACCGTCGAATCCCGCAGGTCGGCGTAATCTACCGTGGCGAACCCGGCCGTCCGCGGCGTCGTACCCTGGAACACGGCCTCCAGAATTTTCGTTCCAAGAGGCTCACTGCCGAGCGTGGCTGGGTTGGTCCACTCCAGCGCCGCCACGGACAGGATGCCGGCCGCCAGCAAGACTACCGTGGGCACGAGGACCAGCTTGGTGTGCAGCGTGAGGTAGCCTATCCGCCGGTAAGAGTAGAGGTTTACCATCACGGGGAAGCCCAGGCCGCCGACCACGATCAGGGCCACGAATACCAGGTTTACGATCACGTCGCCGTCGTAGTAGGTCACGCCGTTCTCGAAGACGTCGAAGCCGGCGTTGCAGAAGGCGCTGATGGAGTGGAACACGCCGTAACCCACGGCACGGGCCAAGCCAAAACCCCGGGATAAAAAGTCCGCGGTGAGCAGGGCCGCCCCGACCGCCTCCGCCACCAGGGTGATAACGGCGACCTGGCCGACAAGGCGCAGCACGTTTGAGGGGCTACCGGGGCTCTGAAGCTCCTCGCGCACCAGGAGTAGGTTCCTGAAGCCGATCCGGTTCCCCAGCAACAGCGCCCCAAGCGTGGTCGCCGTCATAATGCCGATGCCGCCGACCTGGATCAACAGGGCGAGTACCGCCTGGCCGAACGGGGTAAACGCGGTGACCGGCGTCACGACTTGCAGCCCCGTCACGGTTACGGCGCTCGCGGACTCGAAAAAAGCGTCCAGCCAGGAGATGCCGGGATCGGGTGTCGCCGCGGGGAGCTTCAGAAGGAGCGTGCCGAGCAAGATAAAGGCGGCAAAGCCGAGCAGGATCAGGCGCGGTGCCGTGAGCCGAAAACGCCGGCGGGCCGGACTCCTCAATTGCGCCAGAAATCCGGTGAGAGTATGGCGAGTACGGTCAGTATCTCCAAGCGACCGAGCAACATGTAGAGCGTCAGGATTATGCGTCCGAAGGTATTGACGACCTCATAACTCTCGGAGGCCCCGACCTGGCCGAGACCAGGTCCGATGACGTTCAGTGTTGCGGCTGGGTCGGAGGAAGATACCAGGTCCAGCTCCGGCTGGATGGCTACCAAAAACGTGGCCGCCGCGAAGATCAAGAGCCACGCGGCGAAGAGGCTAAGGACCGCTATGCGGACTCGCTCGGGAACTACGCGATCTCTGAGCTTTAGCGGCGCGACGGCGTGGGGATGGGCCGCCCACAGCAGGCTGGCCAGTATGAATCGGAAGACGATAATAACCCCTATGACTTTTGTCCCTCCAGCGGTCGAGCCGGCGCAGCCCCCGCCGGACATCAACAAGACGGTGTAAAACTCGCGAAGCTGGCCTCGGGGGCAAAGTAGCATTCGGCATGTAGTGCTTGTAGTCATGCGCTAGACTCCTGACCATTCCATTCATCTACAGGACTGCGGTCAAGGTCGAGGCGAGTGTCCATGTCAAGTCTGAACGTGCCGTAAGGGTTTACGCGGGTCCAAT
>JBARZO010000153.1:0-1548 GCA_049650165.1 Rubrobacteraceae bacterium | reverse complement strand
GCGATACAAAGGCCTGTCCGCGGAAGGTGTCGAGGATCCAGAACGCCCGCTGCAGGCTCACCTCTTGTAGAAAGACGAGCGCGTCGAGATCGTTCAGAAGTTCTTCCAGGAGAGGGTCCCATCCTTTTTTCTCCTGGTACGTATTGTAGGTCACGAACCTCAGTTGGGGCATTCGGACCTGGCATAGCGGAATGCGGGGGAATCGAACCTCCACGGCCTTTTGAAGTCCGCACACCGGTTTTGAAGACCGGACGGGCCACCAGGCCCACGCATTCCGCCGGACATTTTAGTACACCGGCTAGCGATACCGGCGGGTCAGTACTCGGACGTCGCCCGTACGGCTGGTGACACCAGCGGCGTCGGAGTATTCGAGCCACGCTTGGGCGTACTTGCGGCTCGTCTTCATAAGATCCCGGAACTCGGCGAGCGAGATGTCGTCCTGCTCCCGGCAGACGGACTTCACCGCTTCCAGCACATCCTCCGCTACTTCCCGAGCCCCGAACAGGTTTGGTCCCAGCTCGACGGCCTCGCCGCGCTTCACCAGGAGCTTTGCAGGAGGTCCTGGAACGGTAGCCGGTGGTTCAATACCGGCCTGGCGCAGGCTTTCGAGAAGCTCGCCCGCCGCTGCCTCTAGCTCCGGTGGCACCTCATCGGCTCGTGGCAGGCTAAGACCGGAGTCTGAGACCCGGATTTCTGCTTCGGAGAGTTGGCTTATAAGGGCGTCGGCTAGAATGGTATCGAGCGCTGTGGCCGTCCGGGCTTCGGCGATGGTTAGTTCCGGGCTTTCTGGGCGTTCGGAAGTCCGGTTCTTCAAGGACTTTAGTAGCCGGGTGCGGGCAGCTTCGATGTCTGCCGCCAGCGCGTATCGTTGGCCGATTCTGACTACCTCAGGTGGGTTTTCCAGCACGCTCGTTATTTCATCCTGTTCGACGGCAAGCGTAAGAGAGAGCTCTTCGACCGTCATGCCTTGTGCAGGATTGCGTGCCAGAGCTAGAGGTACGGCGCGCGCGGCGTCTCCACTTTCCAGCGCCTCCAACCAGGCGGGATCGGGCCTGCCACCTGTGGGCTGTGAATCCAGGACCGTGCCGCCACCGACCGTTATCTGGGGCGACATCGAGCGCAAAACGAAATGGTCCCCAGCCAGAGCGACAAGAGGATCTTCGAGCCTCATGCGAGCCAGGACAGTTTCTCCAGCGAGCAACCTCTCGCTGTCGACAAGCATTACCCGAGCGTTTGTGGAGCGTGTGCCGTGGTGTAACCGCACTCGGACGCCGTGTTTCAGTGGACGCGCACTGTTCAATAGCCGGAGCCGAACCTCCAGGGACCGACTCTCTTCGATTGGGCGAGAGAGCAGTACGTCGCCGGCTTCGATCTGACCGGGATCTATGCCCACGAGGTCCAAGGCGGTGCGCGCCCCAGCGTAGGCTGTTTCCGCTTTGTGTCCGTGGTTCTGGATACCACGAACCCTCGGTCGGTGGCCGGAGTCAGTATAGAGAGTATCGCCGATTTGGACACTACCCGTCCACAAAGTACCGGTGACTACTACCC
>JBARZO010000152.1:0-2645 GCA_049650165.1 Rubrobacteraceae bacterium | reverse complement strand
GTACTACGGATCACCTCTTTGGCTCTTTCTCGTTTTTCCGGTTCCCTTGTATCCAGCGCGTAGACCAGTACGTTGGCGTCGAGCAGATAGTGAACGTTCATGCATCCAGACGGCGGCCTCTACCCCGACTCTCCTCGTAGAGTTCCTCCCGATCGAAGCGGTAGCCCTTAGGAAAGCTGTGAGAGCCGGAGATCCTATCCGCACTCTCCAAAAATTCCAAAGCCGCCTCGCCCCGTCCAAAGGGAAGGACGCTTCCGGGAGCTTCGCTCAAGAGCAGCCGGTCCAGAAGCCCTCGTACCAGTTCGGCCTCCGAAACGCCCATCTCCCTTGCCCGCGCCTTGAGCGCCTTTTCGTGCTCTTCGCTTATGTAGAGCTGCTTGCGTACCATTCCTACATCATATACATCGCTTATCGTATAGTCCACCATCCCGAGCGGGCACCGTACCGGGACGGCGCTTTGCTAAACTGGCACGCGCAGGAGAACACTAGGATCTCAGAACAAAAAAGGATGGCAAAGTGAAAGAAAAGATAGAAGCTGCATTCGACGACCGGGGACTGTTAGGAGACGATGACTATCGTCAGGCCGTTTTCGAGACGGTTGCGGCGCTGGATGCGGGCGAGTTGCGGGTAGCGGAGCAGAAGGACGGTGGGTGGGAATCCAACGCCTGGGTGATGAAGGCGATCAACCTGTACTTCTCCCTCGCCAAGATGGAGACCATCGAGTCCGGGCCGTTCGAGTACCACGACAAGATCCCCACTAAAAGGAACCTTGCCGAAGCGGGCGTGCGCGTCGTGCCGCCGGGAACGGTGCGCTACGGAGCGTTCGTCGAGCCGGGCGTCGTGGTGATGCCGGGCTACGTAAACATCGGGGCTTATGTTGGGAGCGGCACGATGGTGGATACCTGGGCCACGGTCGGCTCTGGAGCCCAGATCGGTAAGAACGTCCACCTCGCGGGCGGCGTCGGTATCGGAGGCGTGCTGGAGCCGCCGGGCGCGATGCCGGTCGTTATAGAAGACGGGGCTTTCATCGGCTCGCGGGCCGTCGTCGTGGAGGGTGTGCGGGTCGAGAAGGAGGCGGTTTTAGGGGCGAACGTGGTGCTTACCGGCTCGACCCAGATCGTGGACGTAACGGGCGACGAGGAGGTCATCCACAAAGGTCGCGTCCCGGCCCGATCCGTGGTCGTCGCCGGGGCCCGCACGAAAGAGTTTCCCGCCGGGAACTACCAACTACAAACTGCGCTCATTATCGGGCAACGCCGGGAATCTACCGACCAGAAGACCTCCCTCAACGATGCCCTGCGAGAGTTCGGCGTAAGCGTTTGAGCCGGGTTCTCGAAGGCCTGCTCTGGTTTCTGGAGCGCCCGAGCGTCATCGGCAACGAAAAACAGCTCTGCGACGACCTGGAATCCCGAATCGTCGCAGCTCCCGGATGGGACATCGAGCGCGTATCGAACAACCTTTCTATCCGTCGCTCGAAGCCGGACGGTTTACGGGACCGCGTAGTATTCGCCGGACACCTGGACACCGTGCCGGAGCCGGAAGGCGGCATCGAGGTGCGGGTGGAGGGAGAGCGCGTCTACGGGCGGGGCTCATCGGACATGAAGGCCGGGGACGCGGTGATGCTCGCCCTGCTGGAGGACTTCGATTGGGATACTTCCTGGGCGGAGCCGGTCTTTGTTTTCTACGAACGGGAAGAGGGTCCGTACCCGGAGAACGGTTTGGAGGCGGTCTTTGTCGGTAGCCCGTGGGTTTTGGATGCTGAGCTCGCGCTGTGCCTGGAACCCACGGCGGGAGCACTGGAGGTCGGGTGTGTAGGGACGGCGCAGGTGGAGGTAACGTTCAGGGGGAAATCTTCCCACTCGGCCCGCCCGTGGCAGGGAGAGAATGCGCTCACGGCGGCTGGAGAATTTCTTTCCGCGTTGCACGGGCGTCCGGCGGAAGAAATTGTCGTGGAAGGTCTTCCGTTCTACGAGGTATTGTCGCCGACAATGGCGCGGGGCGGACGGGCGAAGAACGTGGTGCCGGATGAGTTCTGGATCAACGTAAACTACCGCTTCGCGCCCGGTCGGGGTCTTGAGGATGTGAAGCGCACTTTCGAAAACCTGCTGCCGACCGGGGCCAGCTTCAAGATAGCGGACTTTGCCCCGAGCGGCCCGGTCCACCTAAAAGACCCGCTGCTACAACGGCTGATCGACTCTGGAATCGAAGTGCGTCCCAAACAAGCGTGGACGGACGTAGCCCGCTTCGCGATGCACGGCATAACCGCGGCCAACTTCGGCCCCGGAACCCCGGCGCAGGCCCATCAGGAAGACGAGCATGCGGAAACGGGCCTGCTAGAGGACTGTTACGCGGAACTAAGTTCGTTTCTGCGCAACTCTTGAGGCGTAGCTAGAGTATTCAGCGTTCTAACGACTCGGAGTTCGGCCCAGAATCTGTGCGGAGACGAACCCGGAAGAAGTCGAAGAAGACCCGGATCACGGCTAGAGTCGGGACGGCGAAGATTATGCCGGTGAGGCCTGCGAGTTGACCTCCGGCTATCACGGCGAAGAGCACCAGGATCGGATGTACGTGCAGTGCCTGGCCCTGGATGCGGGGTGTCAGAACGTTGCCTTCGAGCTGTTGGATCGCGGTGTAGACGATAATGG
>JBARZO010000151.1:0-1668 GCA_049650165.1 Rubrobacteraceae bacterium | reverse complement strand
CGGTCGGAATTGGGAGATGTGGATCTCGCGTCAGCCGCCGGAATGCAGGCCTTGTTTGGCAGCCAGATCTTCGGGAACATCCTGGTTATTGGTGGCATAGCGGGAATTCTCACGAGTTGGAACGGGTTCATGATCGGTGGCAGCCGCATCCTGTACGCTATGGCCGAGAGCGGAATGTTGCCGCAATTCCTCGCCAGAATTCATCCCCGGTTCCACACACCTTCTAATGCGATTCTGCTCGTTGGGGGACTCTCGATCATCGCGCCGTTCTTTGGCCGCGAGACGCTCATTTGGCTGGTCAATGCCGGTGGGTTGGGTATCGTCATCGCCTACCTGATGGTCGCCGTCTCGTTCCTGGTGTTGCGTCGTCGGGAACCGGAGATGGAGCGTCCTTTCCGTGCCGGTCGGGGTCCGATCGTCGGCATCATCGCCGCCGTCCTAAGTGCGGGGATCGCCAGCCAGTACCTGCCGGGGATGCCGTCCGGGTTGGGTGTGCCGGAGTGGATCATCGTCGGCCTCTGGACCATTATCGGGGTGTTCTTCGCATTGCAGATGGAGGTGCCCGAGTACAGCCCCGAACTATGAGATGGGTATACTGGAGACGTTCAAACCGACGGGAAAGGTTGGGTAGCGATGCTTGACTCGACGAGAATAAAGACGGAGATACCGGGGCCCAAGAGCAAGGCCCTGATGGAGCGGCGTCACGGGGCGGTTACGGCAGGGATCAAATCGGGAACCCCGATCTTCGTCCACGAGGCCAAGGGCGCCACGTTGACCGACGTTGACGGCAACGCGTTTATAGACTTCGGCGGTGGCATCGGCACCATGAACGTCGGACACTCCGACCCGCGGGTGGTCGAGGCGATAAAAGATCAGGCCGACCGCTTTACCCACACCTGTTTTTTCGTCAACCACTACGAACCCTACGTCGAGTTGGCCGAACGGATCAACGCGATGGTCCCCGGGAGCTCCGAGAAGCGGACGGCGTTCTTCAACTCCGGTGCGGAGGCGGTCGAGAACGCGGTCAAGATCGCGCGTTACTACACCGGCCGGCAGGGAATCCTGGCCTTCGAGAACGCCTTCCACGGCCGCACCCTGCTCACCATGACTCTCACCAGCGCGGTGGACCCGTACAAAAAAGGCTTTGGTCCGTTTGCCCCGGAGGTCTACCGGGTCCCCGCTCCCTACGCCTACCGCTGCCCCTCAAACCAGGACTGCTCCGGTGGCTGCCAGGGCAACTGCTTCGAATTTATAGAGCGGTCGCTGGTAACCGGCGTCGGCGCGGAGCACCTGGCGGCGATCCTCGTCGAACCCGTGCTAGGCGAAGGCGGCTTCATAACCGTCCCGGATTTCTACATGCAGCGTTTGCGGGAGTTGTGCGACGAGGTCGGGGCGCTCCTCATCGCCGACGAGGTACAGGCGGGATACGGACGGACCGGCAAGATGCTCGCCATCGAGCACTCGGGCGTCGAGCCGGACCTCGTCACCACGGCCAAGAGCATGGCAGCCGGCATGCCGCTCGGCGGCGTAACTGGTAAAGCGGAGATCATGGACAGCATCCACCCCGGTGGCCTGGGAACCACCTACGGCGGCAATCCGCTCTCCTGCGCCGCAGCCCTCGCCGTTCTCGATGCCTTCGTAGAAGATGACCTGCTCTCCCGCGCCGAA
>JBARZO010000150.1:0-1796 GCA_049650165.1 Rubrobacteraceae bacterium | reverse complement strand
TGCACCCTCCCCACGGAGGAGTCGGCCCTACCCATCACGGAGTTGTTTGAACCGTCGTGCTGGACCACTTCACCGCCGACGAGGGAGCTGACCGGGGTGCCTTCCGAAGCATCAAAGTCCGTACCTTCGTTGACCGTCCACTTGTTTGTGAAGGAGTCCTTGTTCGGTTCGGGCAACGGGTAGACGGCCTCACCGCCCCCGTCGTCCGGCTCGGAGTTCGAGACTGGCGTTCCTTCGGACGTACCGTCGTTATCGCCTCCACCCTGGCCCCATATGGCGTAGTAGGCTTCCTCGTCTCCTTCGGTTGGTCCCTCGGGAGTGGTACTAGTGTCCTCATCCATCACCGTCCCTGAGTAGTCGTGGCCCAGGCGCAGGGCGTGTCCGAACTCGTGTGTCACGGCGGTCTGGGGGGAGGGACCGTCTATATCCAGGAGGATGCGGCCGTCGGAGTACGTTCGTCCGGCTATTCCTTCCGGTAGCGCGCCGTCTCCGATCTGAAGGTCGGTCTCCGAGCCATCTGGAGAAGGCTCCACGTTCACGGTGCCCAAAGCACTCCACTGGTCGTCGGCAGTCTGTACCTCGGCGCCCCACGAGGAGTAGTCTTCGTAGTGCAGATTGAGCTCGTCGTCCACGAGGTCCCAGCCCTGGTCGACGGCGTAAGCGGGCCGCATCCCGAGCGTCGGCCCGACGAAATCTGACACAGCATGCACAGGAGCCATTACATCGACGGCTGAAGGAACTGCAGGGCGTATGAGCGCCAGGGCCCCCTCCCCTTCCATCGAGGCCCGATACTCGTCGGCTTTGGCGAGCACGTCGGCGACGTAGGCTTCAGAGTTGTTGTAGGCGTAGAGCGCCCCGTGGTAGTCCTCGGGAGCCCCGGAGTCGCGCAGGTACTTGGCCGCCGACGGGATGGCGTCTTCGGGGTCCATGATGTCCGCCGTACCGTCGCCGTTTGCGTCGTAGCCGACCGCCGCGAAAGTGTCCGGCATGAACTGCATCGGCCCCTGCGCGCCGGCCGAGGAGGTATTCGTGTTTGAGCCGTGGCCCGTCTCCATATAACCAACGGCGGCAAGGATCGCCACGTCGAGACCATACTCGGAGGCGGCGGAGGAGTACAGCTTCATGTAATCGGGAGGAACACCGTCGATAGAGCCTCCTGCAGAGCTACCGCCGCCTCCAGAGCCCGTCGGGAGCTCCTGGGACACCAGGTTTTCGCCGGGGGCCGAACACTGCTGTTGTTCTAGTTGATCCTGGGCGCCGGCTGTGACGACGGCAGCGGTAATGGTCCCGGCTACCGCCGTCGCAGCCAGGGCGGCGAGTATGCCGCCGGTGATGCCGCCGGAACCGGCCGTTGCTGCCATCGCTAGTCCCCCTTTCGCCGGGCCGCCACGTTACACGCCCGAGTCGTTACGTTGGGCCTTCTGCGGACCGCGCACGAGGGCGGCCAAGAGCCCGGAGCAGACGAGTAGTACCCCTGCCGGCAGAGCCGCGAGCGGGGCGAGCGGGATGCCGGAAGTCTCCGGTAGGGTGGTTATCTGGGCCTCGTCAGCGACTTCGGCCCCGGTATCCATCTCAGTTTCCGTTTCGGCGGGCTGAGGTGTCTGGGGTGCAGCAAGCTCGTCTGGGACGAACTCTGCGGGGTCAGGATCGGCCAATTCGGGAGGCGTTGGGTCTGAGTTCGTCCCGAGCTCGCTGCCGCCCTCCGGCTCAGCCGGTACTTCTGGATCTTGGATCTCGGGCTCTTGGATCTCGGGCTCTTGCTTTTCTGGTTCCTGTATCTCCGGCTCCTGCCCCGC
>JBARZO010000149.1:0-6620 GCA_049650165.1 Rubrobacteraceae bacterium | reverse complement strand
GAGTACGAGGGAGCCTCACACGCCGATTCACAAGCTGCACGCGAGAGAACCCAAAAGCGTCGCGCCATCTACAAAGCCCTGGCCGCCGCCGCTGTCTACTACCACAAGTACTTACTCAAGTCCCAGTCACCCGAAGCAGAAAGTGCCCGCAAATACCTGAAAACCCGCGGCCTAGAAGATTCTACTATAGAAGAATTTCGCCTTGGGCTGGCTCCTTCCCGAGGAAATGCCGGTTTCGTGGGAGCTGCCCACAAGCTAGGCCTGGACCACAAAAGTCTCAATGCCGCCGGGCTTCTCTCGCCTCGTGGTGGCGAGCGTTTCTGGGGTCGAATTACTTTTCCTATCTCGGATCGTCGCGGTAGGATCGTCGGCTTCGGCGCCCGGGCAATGGGAGACGCGCAGCCCAAATATCTCAACTCGCCGGAGACCGAGATCTTCAACAAACGAGATTTACTCTATGGGTTTCCGCAGGTCATGGAGCCTATACGGAAAGAGCGGTCTGCGCTGGTAGTAGAAGGTTACACGGATGTCTTAATGCTATATCAGGCAGGTATAAAGAATGCCGTGGCGACTCTTGGAACGGCCACTACCCCCGGCCATCTCAAAGCTCTCAGTAGTTATGCTGATAAGGTTTACGTGTTGTTCGACCCGGACGCCGCTGGCGAGAAGGCTATTGAGCGTGCCGCTGCTACTGCCGCGGAACTGAGGCAAGATCTCCGGGTGTTGCGGCTCGATGAAGACCCTGCGGATTGGTTGCTGCACCATTCTGCTGAAGAGTTCAAGGAACTTTTACCCGAAGCGATGCCGGTACTCGAATATAGTATCCGCCGTATCGCGGAGGGGACGCGCGGCTCGGATGCCACTGAGCGCTCGCGGGCCGTACCCGAACTGCAGCGGCTTGTAGCTCAAATAGAAGATCCTGTTCTACACAACGAAGCCGTCCGCTTGGCCGCCGAGGCTCTTGGTGTCGGTCCTGAGCTGTTCCGTGGTACGGGACGAGGAGCAACTTCAACAACCGCACAGAGAACAAGAGAACGGTCCGAAAGTTCGGACCCGCTCTCACAAGCCGGATGGCAAGTATTAGCCCTTGTGTTGGCAAGTCCGGAACTCAGCAGCAAACCTCTCCGGGACGGGATATCCGTTTCCGGACATCCTGAGTCTTTAGTCTTGGGGACACAAGACTTCAGCACCGAAGCTCAGGCGCGCCTTTTCTCTTTGTTGCACGAAAATCCCGGAGAAGACTTCGACGGCATAGCTTCAAAAGAAGATGCCCGTCCTTTGCTGGATGAGATCGGGCGTCTGCACGCCGCGAGTGAGAAGCTCTATCCTTCTTCGAACTCTATCCGAGATGCCTGGCTACGTCTCCGCATACTGAGCCGAGAGCGAGATAAACGACAGGTTTCAGACTACGATGAGAAGAGTGAAATCCACACTGAAATACAGATCCTAAAGAACGCGCTCAGCATCGTCGCCGAGCAATCTTGAAGCTCGCCTCTATGCGCCGTATAATCTGTTCCGCACGAAGCCTTCCCCTGTAGCTCAATAGGCAGAGCATTCGGCTGTTAACCGAAGGGTTGTTGGTTCGAGTCCAACCAGGGGAGCTTGAGGACACCGCCCGGTGTTCCGCAGGGCCCATAGCTCAGTTGGTTAGAGCATCCGACTCATAATCGGACGGTCCCAGGTTCGAGTCCTGGTGGGCCCACCCCAGAAGTACTACCTATCCTGGAACAAGCCGCATCGAACCCTTAGCTGACGGAGTGTTTTTTGCAGACCCGCACTGTTCAATTGGCTTGAACCGCAACATCTAGGGTGCCGACACAGTAAGACACCACATGTTTGATATCTGTACCACGTAGCTCAGAAACAGACTTCATCAAGCACTACCTACTGAGCAGCACTTTTCAGGGGGAGCCATTACCCTTGGAGGGAGGGTCTACAGCGGGTAATCGCTGTATTCGAGGGACTAAAAGAGCCGTAGATTGCGAAAATTCGCACTGTATGCAAGAATCTCTGCAGTTGTGGGTCAAAGTGGTACGTAGTGGGAGGCAAAGACCCTGGCGCTTTTAGGCGAGTACGAGCACACCTTGGATGAGAAAGGGCGTCTCACCCTCCCGTCCCGTTTGAGAACCTACTTCGACGGAGGGATCGTTATTACCAAGGGGGTTGATCGGTGCCTCTTTGCGTTCCCGCCGGAAGAGTGGGCGGTGTTCAAGGCCAACATCAAGGCCAACGCGGATCTCACAGCCAAAGGGCGACAGCTCTCCAGAATGTTCTTTTCTATGGCTTTCGAGGCGGGTTTAGATCGTCAGGGGCGTGTGCTTATCCCGACTAAGCTCGCGCAGTATGCGGGTCTGAATCGTGAGGTGACGATAACCGGCGTCGACGATCGTTTGGAGATTTGGGACGCTAACGAGTGGGACCGATATGTCGAGGGAGCAGACGATTCGTTCGCGGAGATCGTAGAAGAGTTTGCCGGTCGGGGAATGGCCGAGTGATGGCTACCGGACACCGGCCTGTGCTGCTGGAAGAGGCTGTGAAGGCTCTCGAATTAAACTCGGGTAGCGTTATCGTGGACGCTACTTTCGGAGGAGGTGGGCATACCGGGCGAATACTCCGGGAACTGGTGGATGATGGAAGGTTGATCGGGATAGACCGCGATCCCGCAGCAGCACGAAGAGCGGCACTGATCGAGGACGCCCGATTTCAGTTTGCTGCCGGACCCTACGACGAAGTGCTCTGGCAGATGGTCGAGGCGGGTGAGAAGGTAGATGCCGTCTTGTTTGATCTGGGCCTTTCCTCTTATCAAATAGACGAACCGGAGAGGGGGTTTAGTTACGTAAGTGGTGGTCCGTTGGATATGCGGATGGATCCCACTTCCGGTATTTCGGCTGCTGAGTACCTGAACATCGTGGAGGCTCGTGAATTGGCGTGGGTGCTCAGCGAGTATGGCGACGTTCCCCGCGGGCAGGCGCGACGGATCGCCAGGGGGATCATCGAACTCAGGCCACTCGCTACCACTTCAGATCTGCTGGAGGCCGTGAGGGCCGCCGTGGGGTGGGTAGAGAAGGGTGGCAATCCGGCGAAGAGGGTCTTTCAAGCTATACGACTTCAGGTCAACGACGAACTCGGAAGCCTGAAACGGGCGCTCGCCGCGACCGAGAGACTGCTTGTTCCCGGAGGGCGGCTGGTGGCGATCACATTCCACTCAGGCGAGGACCGCATCGTGAAGCGATTCGTAGCGGATCGTAGCGGCCGGTGCGTCTGCCCTCCGGACCTGCCGGTTTGTGTTTGTGGGGCAGAGCCTGTGTTTCGCAAGGGGCCTATTCTGCAACCTTCAGACGACGAGAAGGCAGAGAACCCACGAAGCGCCTCCGCGCGTCTCCGGGTGGCCTACAGAACCGCCGAGCCGGTCACAGAACTGGAAGCTGGTAGCTGATGGCTGCGCCGCAGCGACAAACGAGGCCCATACCGCAGCCAACCAGGCCGGCGTCTAGAAGATCGCCGGATAAGTCTGCCGGGCAGAAAGGGCGCGTTCAGCGCCGGAGGTTTGTGGTGCTAGTGATATTGCCGGTGCTGTTGATGCTGGGGAGCGTCTACTTGCACACGGTGGCCGCAAACCTCGGAGACGAAGCACTCGCGCTGGAAGAAAAACAAGCCGGTCTTCTGGTCGAGAAAGAGGAGTTGGAAGTAGAAGTGTCGGAGCTTTCAGCGCCGGGCCGAATCCGCTCGATAGCTCGCGAGAACCTCGGGATGATAGCGCCCGGCGCTGAAGACATGAGAAGTTACGACAGGGAGGATGGAGAACAGGATGGCGGACAAGAGATACAGGAGGGCTCCAGGTAGAACAGAGTCTAGCCGTGTATCCCGTAAGAACGCCAGCCGGACTCGCAAGCGAACCGGCTCCAAGGGAGATAAGCGGTCGGACTCCGGGGCTCGTGTTGTACCTTTCTCTAGCAAGAACGGGAAGAGGACTCGCGCATCGCGCAAAACTGCTACGCCCAAGGTCCGTAATATCGGGAGGCAAAGGCTAAAGATGGTGCTGGTCGCGGTAACACTTGCCAGCTTGTTACTCTGTGGCCGGGCCGTTTACCTGATTGCGGCTGAAGGAGAGGGTCTCCAGGCGTTGGCCGCCGAGCAATCTACGGAAGCACAGGGCGTCGCAAGCGGTCGAGGCGATATTCTGAGTGCGGATGGTAGGCGGCTCGCCACCAGTCTGGACCGGTATCGTCTGGTCGCCACGCCTTATCAGATAGAGAACCCCGCTGAAGTCGCGTCCAAACTATTCGAAGTGGCCGGCCCGGAGCTTGGACAAACGAAAGCGCAGATCTCTGCCGAACTCACTGAACGCGATGCTCAGGGAGATCTCGGCGGGTACAGCGTCATCGGCTCTGTCAAGCCGCAGACAGCGGAGAAGATCCAAAAGCTATCCTTCGACGGCCTAACATTAGATCCGACTTCAGTAAGAGCCTATCCTGACGGGCAGCTTGCCAGTCAGACCATCGGTTATCTGGGAGACTACGGTGAGCCGTTTGGCGGCATAGAATCCCGGTACGACGAGAAGTTGCAGGATGGTCAAGACGTAGAAGTAACCATCGACGCCGCCGTGCAGCAACAACTAGAGAAAGAGTTACAGGGCGTGATCGAGGAGCACGGGGCTAAGGACACCCTCGGCCTGGTAATGAGGATTGATGATGGAGCTGTTGTTGCCCTCGCCAGTGCGCCCAGCTTCGATAACAATGAGTTTGAGGAGGTGGAACCCGAACTCCAGCGCAACCGGGTCCTCACCGATCCTTACGAGCCGGGATCTACCTTCAAACCGTTCAATATGGCGGCAGCTTTAGAAGAGAATGCGGTCTCTACCGAGAGCTGGTTTACCGTTCCCGACAACATGCAAGTTGCCGACAGAGTGATCCACGACTCCGAACCGCACGAAACTAAGGTAATGCAGCCCAAAGATATTCTCGAACAATCCAGTAACGTCGGGACGATCCAGGTCGCCCAGCAACTTGGCGGGGACAAACTCGAAGACTATATTCGTAGTTTCGGTTTCGGTGAGCCTACCGGAGTAGACCTCTGGGGAGAAGACCCAGGGGTAGTGCCCGCTTACGAAGACTGGAGTGGATCTTCGATAGGCAACATCCCTATTGGGCAAGGGCTTACAGTAACTCCGCTTCAGCTCGTCGCTGGATATGCGGCGCTCGTCAACGGCGGCACCCGAATCGAGCCTCACATAGGCCAGAGTTCTACGGCTCCAGAGCCCGGTAAGCGGGTGATAAGCCGCGAGACCTCGGATATAGTACGCGGGATGTTACAAAATGTGGTCGAAAACGGCTCGGGCCACTTAGCCCAGATACCTGGCTATACAGTAGGTGGTAAGACCGGAACCTCGCAGAAAGTAGACCCCGAGACTGGTGCATACGCTTTCAAGCACATCGCTTCGTTTATCGGGTTTGCGCCGGCTTCGGACCCGGAGTACGTGACGCTGATCGTTGCCGACGAACCCCAAACCGAATACTGGGGTGAAGTGGTTGCAGCACCAGCTTTCCAACGGCTCATGAGCTTCACGCTCGGTTACTACAACGTACCCCCGGATCGTCAAGAACCCGCTCCACAAGAAGGTGCGTCCTGATGAAACCCGTTGCCCTAAAAGACGTAGGCCGCGTTATGGGAGGCACTCTTGTAGGCGGTGACGGCGGCGCCGTCGTTCAGGGAGCCGCGGTTGATTCGCGCTCAATTCGACCGGCTCAGTTGTTCTTCGCACTTCGAGGTCAAACAGACGGTGCGGATTTTGCCCCCGAAGCTCACCTGCGTGGTGCAGTGGCAACGGTGGCGAATCGGGCTCTAGACGTTCCTACGGTGGTCGTCGAGGAGCCACTGCAGGCTTTGCAAAAACTTGCCAGATGGAGCATCTCCCGGGAGCTGGAGTCTGCGCCGAAAGTTATTGGCATTACGGGGAGCATCGGAAAAACCACGACGAAGGACGCCCTGGCTACTATTTTGCGCTCTGTCGGAAGAAAGGTCTGCGCCACCGAAGGAAATTTCAACAATGAGATCGGCCTACCTTTGACGGTCCTTTCAGCGAACGAGAGGACGGAGACTTTGGTCCTTGAAATGGGTGCCACCCATAAAGGGGATATAGCGGCACTCTGCAACATAGCTCCGCCTCAGCTAGGAATTCTAACGGCGATAGCTCCGGCGCATCTGGATTCTTTCGGAGATCTGGAAACTTTGGCTGCTGCAAAAGGAGAACTGGCCCACGCTGTACCGGAGGATGGGTGTTTTGTGGCGCCGGCAGGTGTACCCGAGGCCGCCGTTGCAATAAACAAAACCTTTGGTCAACGAATAACCTTCGCCCGAGAAGCTGCGAATGACGTTCAGCTTTGGGCAACGGAAGTTGAAGAACTGGTTGAGGGTTTGCGGTTCGTGGTACATGGGGCAGGAGAGTCAGTAGAAGCCCGAGTACCAATCTACGGCACGCATCTCGTAGAGCCGCTTTTGGCGGCAATAGGGGGAGCGCTGTGCCTGGGAGTGGAATTAGAGGACTGTGTCAAAGGAATATCCCGGATCAAGCGTACGGGTTTAAGGGGTGATATCTATCGGCTGCGCGACGACATCGTAGT
>JBARZO010000148.1:0-2290 GCA_049650165.1 Rubrobacteraceae bacterium | reverse complement strand
GTACCAGGGCCACCACGCCGAAGCCGACTATTTCTCCCCAGTTCGTGACAGCATCCAACGGGTCCAGGCTTGCGAACAAGGAAAACAACATCACCGAGGCGAAGTTGTTGATCCGCTCTAACCTTTCCTTGGCGAAGCTCCTATGCCAGTCAAGTACCCGAAAAAGAGGGCTTCGGAACCACTGTAGCGACAAGAACTCCGTAGATCTCTCTGGCAATGTAACGCTTCAGGCAGCGGATGATCTCTCGCTTGGACTTGCCTTCCTCAGTGCGCCGGACGACGTAAGCTCGGGTACGCTCATCCCGGCTCATTCGCTCTGTTGCTACGACATACAGCGCCCGATTGGCGTCCCGGTTTCCCTGGCGATTGAGACGGTACCTTACCACCTTACCTGAGGAGGCCGGGATCGGAGCAACTCCACACAGGTGGGCGAAGGCTGACTCGCTCTTCAGTCGCGTGGGGTCTTCACCTGCAGCAACCAACAAGGAAGCGGCAGTGTCTGTCCCGACTCCAGGGACTGCGATTAGGGCTGGGGCGGTTTGTGTGACCAGCCGGGATAGCTGGTCGTCGAGTTCGTCGATCTCCTTGGAGAGTTCGAGGTAGCGGCGAGCAATGGAGCGCAGCGCGAACTTGGTGGCTGCCCCTACATCGGAGGGCTGATCTCCGGACCGGAAACGTGCTGCTCTACGCACCAGTTTGATCGTAGACAGTCCACGTAGCTCGGCTCTCAGAGCCTCTGGAGCAGTGACGAGCAGGGCCTTCAACTGCTTTGTCGCCTGGGCTCGGGCCTTAACCGCGAAGCGTCGTGCAGCCCTCAAGACCCGGATCATCTCCACCGGACCATCGCAACCTTTTGTTTGCCCAATGGCCGTTCCAGCCAGTACCGCTCTGGCGGCTAGTTCGGCGTCTATAGGATCGGACTTGCCCGAGCGATGCTGATCGCGGCGCTTGGGCCTACCCACTTCTAGGACCTCCACACCCCTTTCGCGCAAGAAGCGAGCCAGCCCAGCCCCCTCGACTCCTACCCGCTCAAGCTCTCCTAGCTTCGCCGTCCATCCGAGAAGCCTAGCTTAACCGGCTTCCGTTGTAGAGAAATGCAGCTCGTCCAAGCGCCGACCGAGCCCGTCGATGGCGACGGCTACGTGTGAGTCGAGGTGAGTACCTACGCCCACAGTAACGAGCGTCTGGTGGGAGTTCTCGGCGGTAGGGGTAGTAGGTACGGTCATCTTCTGCTGATCCTCCTCAGTTCCGGGGCACGACTTCGCGCTCTTCCGGATGAGGCGGCGGACAGTACTGCGATGAGACCTATATCCGGCACGCTCCTATCAAGTCACTGCCGACCCGCTCCGGGGCGCGGCGAAGACCCTCCCTGGCCGGCCGACGATTCGCTAAGAAGGTACTGAGCCCTACACTTTATGGGCCAGGCCGACCGGGAAGATCATCACCGCCTCTATTCTCGCAGTACACTCCACCCGATTTTATGCAGTGACGCCAACTGCTCGTCCTGGTCGTGTTAGTAGGGCGGCTGCCCAGACCCCTCCGGGCACAGCTACCACATCAGGGAGCAGTTACCGCCTGTCTGCTCTCCCGTGACGAGCATCACCTACAGGATGCCGACCTGCCAGTAGGTGGTCCTTCCTCAATGGTGGCGACGTAAGGCTCCCACCTCCGACGTCTGGCTCGATGTCTCATCCATCTTCTCTCTTCTGTGGTCTACTCTGTGGTCTCCTTGTCGTTCCCCGGCTCGACGTCCTGGGCGTTGCCCTGGACGTAGTCGTGGGAGGCGCGAACGATTCGGTAGACCGTCTCGAGCTCCGCCTCATCCCGGGGACCGAAGATCAGGACGTTCGCCCATGAGTCTCTCCCGCCCCGAGAGTATGGGTGCAACTCGCCCCAGCCCTTCTCCACCACCTTCTCGGCGACATCTCGCGGCAACATAGCGTGCAGACTCCCGTCGTAGGGCGGGTGAATGTGGGCGAACTCGCCGCTCATCATCTTCGGCGCGTCAGAGTTCTGATGATCCAGAAAGAACGCCCTGGCACCCGGGACCGAAACGCCGCTCGCGCCGGACACGACCTCTGGCATGGCTAGCACCCTCTCGCGAAGCCTCTCCTGCAGCTCGGGCGGCGCATTTAGGGAGAGCTGCTCGTGGGGCATCCTGTCGCTTGTGCGTGGCCGCTCCCCGGATCTCTCGGGCAATCCGTCGGGAAACCCGCGGGACGCCGCGTTCGTGCCTTCTGGGGGCGTCCCGGTGTCCGTCATCTTGCTCCGCTCATTCAAAGTCTGACCT
>JBARZO010000147.1:0-10730 GCA_049650165.1 Rubrobacteraceae bacterium | reverse complement strand
CTCCAGACCGTCAAAGAAATAGACGTCTTCATGCGGCGACTGGAGAAACGAGAAGCTGGAGAGGCGTAGACTGCAGCACCAGTCGGTTAGCTTCTGCTAACATCCGGGCGCTTTGAAAGAGACAGTCGTTATTTCCGTGGACTACGAAAGTCCGAGCGCCAACCAGGTGGCCCGTGATATCTGGTCCGCGCTGTCCAGAGCGGCGCTGAACTCTGGGCTAGCAGGCATCACCGCCCGCTGGGAGAAACTCCGAGAGCAGGAGACTGCCCCCAGCTTCGAAGGTTCGTCGGTCAGCCTCTTCGTGATCGGCCAGGATCGCCCGGAGGCGGTGGAGCACATCCGCGCTTCGGGAGGCTCAGGGACCACGAGGCTTTACGGCGTGGTAGTCGCCACTCCCCAGCGACCAAGCCCGCTGGCGGGCTCTCTGCTTTACCAGGGAGTGGGATGCTTGACCGGTGAGGGGGTTAGGGTCGGAGCCGTTCTGCCCGCCCTGATCCCGGTCTCGCCGAAAACAGAGTGCGAAGCGTACGCTGCCCGGATCTTCGGTCGTCTGCAAGAGACGCGAGAGCCTCGATGACACCGCTGATCCTCGCTATCGCTGTGCCGGCACTTTTCGCGGCTTTAGCCTACCGGCTAGGGATGGTGAGCCGGGGTGGCGCGCTGGGAGGATTCGTGGTGGCGGTCCTGATTTACGCTAGTCTCGGATGGAGAGGCTTCGCAATCCTCGCTCTCTTCGTGGTTGGCGGCTCGGCCCTGACCCGGCTTGGCTATGGCACAAAGCAACGTTCCGGCACGGCAGAGAGTGGGGGAGGGCGTCGCGGAGCAAAGAACGCCCTGGCGAACGCCGGCGTCGCCGTTGCTTGTGCTCTGTTCGCCGCGCTGACTCCTTACCCCGAAGCCTTCGCCACCGCGTTCGTAGCTTCTCTTGGAGCGGCCTTCGCTGATACCGCCGAATCGGAGGTCGGACAACTTCTCGGAGGCCATCCACGGCTCATAACCAACTTTCGCCGCGTTCCCCCGGGTACCGACGGCGCCGTCTCATTCGCCGGTACTCTGGCAGGAGTTTCCGCCGCTTTGCTGACAGCCACCCTCGGGTACGCACTGGGGCTCTTCGATGGCACTACAACGCTGGGCGTCGTAGCCCTTGCAGGGTTTCTCGGAACCGTGGCAGATAGCCTGATCGGAGCTCTCATCCCCAAAATCGGCAACGAACTCACCAATCTAGCCTGTACCCTCTCCGCAGCTTTACTAGCCCTTTCTCTAACCTAATCCCCTCTCAAAAAGAAAGCCCTTGACAGAATCGGGATGCTGGGTAACAATAAAACGGTACTGTTTAGTTTACTTATGAGGAGTTTGGTTCTGACTAAGGGATCCGAGGAGCGGAGTTCGAGGGCTGTAGCGAAGCGGGAGCAGATTCTGTCCGGCGCCAAGAGGGTATTTTTGCGCGAAGGTTTCGCGGCTACGAGCACGGACGTAATAGCCCGTGAGGCCGGGGTCTCAAAGCGGACCCTGTACGCCTACTATCCGAGCAAGGAGGAGCTTTTCGAGGACGTGCTGCGTGAGCTAACCGTCGAGAATCCGCAGACGCGGGTGCTGGAGTCGGCCCGGCGGATAAATCCGAAGAGTCGCGAGGAACTGCACGAAGCTCTCCTCGGGCTTGCCAAGAAACTCATCGCTACCATAATGGCCCCGGATTACCTGGCGCTGCTTCGCACAATCATCGCCGACTCCCACCGCTTTCCAAAGCTCAGTGAGATCTTCCGTTCCACGGTCCCAGAACGGGGTCTCCGGGAGGGCTCCGCCATGATCCAGCGATCCCAGCAGAACGGAATAGCGGTGGATGGCGATCCGGAAGTCATGATTCGCATGTTCATGGGGCCGCTACTCAGCTACGCTCTCGTCGACGGTTTGTTCCGTCCTGACAGCGATCCTCAACCACCCACAACAGAAAAAATCGAAGAAATAGTCGAGTTGTACGTAAAGGCGATCTCGGCGGGGGAATAGCCGGGAAGGAGCGAAGGATGAGTACTACGGAAGTACTGATCGTTGGGGCGGGGCCTACAGGTCTCACGATGGCGAATCTGCTGGCCCGAAGCGGGGTGGAGTTCAGGATCATCGATAAGGTGGATGGAACGGTGGAAGAATCCCGGGCGTTGGTGATACACGCCAAAATCCTGGAGCTTCTCGACAAGCTGGGGCTCGCCGACCGGGCGGTCGCCGGTGGACAGAAGATGGGAGCCGCCGAGCTTCTCAGAGAGGGGAAGAGTGTAGGTAAACTCTCGTTCTTCGAAGATGGGCGGGAGGATCGCACGCCGTACCCTATGGCCCTGATCTACGAGCAGCACAGGACGGAACGGCTGCTTATCCAGGGTCTCGAAGAGGCCGGTGGCGGCATCGAGTGGAACACGGAACTGTTGGATTTGTCCCAAACGTCCGAAGGTACTCGGGCGACCATCCGGCGCTCCGATGGAAGTGAGGAGACTATCGAGGCGGGATGGGTGGTCGGCGCGGACGGGGCGAGCAGCCCGGTGCGGCACTCTCTGGAACTGGGTTTCGAGGGCGACACCTACGAGCAGACCTTGTTTCTGGCCGACCTGGAGATGGATTGGGAGCGCGGTGACCAGCGAGTGTACGTAGACTTCGCGCCGGCGAGTTTCTACGGGTTGTTCCCGATGCCCGGAGACCGACGGTTCCGGCTCATAGGAAGCGTGACCGAGGACCTAGAGGGCAGAGAGGAGATCACGGTGGAAGACGTCCAGCAAACCCTCGACGAGCACAGCGGTCTGCGGACAAGGATCACGGCCCTGAACTGGAGCAGCATCTACCGTACCCACCGCCGCATGACCGAGCGGTTCCGGGTCGGTCGCGTATTCCTCGCGGGTGACGCCGCCCACATCCACTCACCCGCCGGCGGCCAGGGCATGAATACCGGCATTGGTGACGCTTATAACCTGGGATGGAAGCTGGCGTCTGTCGTGAAAGGACATGCCCGCGAGTCGCTGCTCGACTCCTACGAGGCCGAACGTATGCCGTTCGCCCGCGCTATCCTGAGCGGCTCCGACCGAGGCTTCTCTCTCGTCGGCGATACGACCAACCCTGCCTCCCGGCAGCTCAGGACATTCGTCGCGCCGCTGCTGTTTCGCGGCGTGTCGCACGTGCCGCCCCTGCGAAGGTGGGGTTTCTGGTTGGTATCCCAACTCTGGACGAGCTACCGGGAGAGTCCCGCCGTCGAGGAATCCGGGCCGCTGAAGAGAGGGCCCCGCGCCGGAGACCGCGCACCCTACGGGTTCTTTGAAGACGGTCCCCACGCTCATAAAAGCATCTTCGAGTTGCTCCGCGGCCCGGACCATCACCTGCTGATCTTCGAGGGTAAGCAGCCGAACTCCAGGAGGCTTGATGCGGCGCGGGAAGAGATCGAAGCCCTGCTCCAGCGCTACGAGATGCCCGCGAGCATCCACCAGATATCGACCGGGAACCGGAAGTTGCACAAGAGCTACGGCGCCAGCGAGTCACGGCTGTTCCTCGTCCGTCCCGACGGTCACGTAGCGTACTCGGGGGCAGCGTCCGACCTCGTTGGGTTGAGGATGTACCTCGACCGGCTGTTCGTGAGAAGCCGCAACGAGTCCGCTGGCGCGAAAGCTTTTGGGCGGAGCGCGAGAGTATGAATGCCTTGCGGGTACTCGCGAGTCCGAGAGTTTGGATCTCCATAGCCGGGGTCGTCGTGGTATTGTCGCTGCTGTTCTACGCTTACCTGACGGCCATCGCGAGCCCGACCGAGAACCTGAAG
Source organism: Rubrobacteraceae bacterium (assembly GCA_049650165.1). Classification (GTDB taxonomy): domain Bacteria; phylum Actinomycetota; class Rubrobacteria; order Rubrobacterales; family Rubrobacteraceae; genus SIRX01. The sequence goes on along the minus strand of JBARZO010000147.1, from coordinate 6,943 downwards.
GATCTTCCCGTCGCCCTAGTAAACGAAGACGAAGGAGGAGAGTTAGGCGGAGAATCGGTTGAGTTGGGGGATCAAGTCGTAGAGCGCGTGACCGGCCCCGACTCACCGGCGGATGGCATCGTCACATGGACGCGGCCCGACACCCGTAAGGACGCGCTCGAAGGGCTCGGACAGAATGAGTTCTACGGGGCTATCGTGATCCCAAAGGACTACACGGCGACGATCTCGACCGCCGCGATCCCGCCGGAGATTCCTCTCGCCATCGTGAACGAGGATGAAGGCGCTGAGATGCAGGGAGAGCCGACCAAGCTCGGCGCAGAGGTGGTAAAGAGGATCACCGGCCCCGACTCACCGGACCCCGGCTTCGTCCAGTGGAAGCAACTAGACAACCGCCAGGCAGCCTTAAACGAAATCTCGAGAGGCGAAGTTTACGCGGCCATCGTAATCCCCAAAGACTATTCGAAGACCTTAGCGAGCATGTCCGGACCGCCGCCGGGTTCTCAAGGAGCGCCGCCACCAGGAGCATCGTCCGGGCCGCCACCAGGAGCGCCGTCCGGGCCACCACCAGGGGCCGAGATGCCGGAGCCGGAACCCGCGAAGTTGGAACTCTTGACGAGCCCGTCGGTTCGTCCCGCTACTACGGGTGCTGTTGAGGATGCTTTCGAGGGCATCGTTGGTGGGGTGTCCGGGGCTACGAGTGAGCGCATTTTGGGCGGATTGGCTGAGGGAGGTGGGCCGGTGCCGCCGCCTGCTGCGGCGGTGATCTCGGACCCGGTTCGGGGCAAGGTCTCAAAGGCGAACGTCTCCGATGAAGTCGGGCCGCTGCCAAAGGCTCCGAAACCGGCGGAGATCGAGGTTCTTTCCAACCCATCCGCCGGTCCCAGCGCTTCGGCCCCGGTACAGAATATCTCGACCGGGATAGTTCAGGGCGTGTCCCAGGCGACTAGCGAACGACTTTCTGAAGCCGCCGGTGAGCAAGGGGCGCGGCTCTCGCCGGAGGTGGCGGCGGTGATCGGCGACCCGGTGCGGGCGAACGTGACGGAGGCTGAACCGGTCGGGGATAACTCGGGCAACGGGCAGTCGCCGTTCTTCCTGGCTTTTCTGGCGAACCTCGCCGGGTTCGGCGGGGCGGCGGTGGTCTTCTTCGGGGTCGCCGGTGTGGCGGATGGTCTAGCGTCCCGGGGGATGCGTCCGTCGCAGACGGGACTTTGGACGGTGATGGTCCTGCTCGGCGGTCTATACACAGCCCTCGTGGCGGGGGCCGAGGTCGGGGTCGCGTTCGGGGTGGTGGGTGTCGACCACGAGGCGGGACTGCTGTCGGTGTTTTTGTTTCTCGTGCTCGCTATCGCCGCGATAATGGCCGTGGTGATGGTTCTTATGGCACTGTTCGGGGCGGCGGGCATCGGGATCGCCGCGGTCTTCGGCGTGCTGCTCGGTCTCGTCTCAGCCGGTGGCCTCGCGCCCATCGAGGCTTTGCCGGGTTTCTATCAGGCTTACGCCGATTGGTTGCCGCTGCGGTACATAAACGACGGTTTGCGGTCGTTGCTCTTCTTTGATGGGCGTTCCGCTGCGGGGCTTGGGGATGCTTTCCGGGTGCTTGGTGGATATCTCGTTGGGGCGGTGGTCCTGGGTTATCTCGTAGCCTTCATCAAGGATCTGGTTGCTCGGCAAAAGGGGCGTAAGGTCTCTGGAGAGGTAGGGGAGGCTTCGAGCGGCTAGAACGCCGGGTGGCGACGCCTTCATAAAATCGGGTGGCGATGCTATATTAGGCGCATGTACGCCGGGGTCTACAGAGTTTGGTCTACCGCTTCACGACTATAGAGTCCCGCGCTTCATTACCGATTCCGAAGTACCCAACATCACACCCGAGAAGGAGTCTCACGTGAGCGAGACGCGACCCAGGAAGACTTATGATCCCACCGCGCTGGAACGTCGCTGGCAGGAGCGATGGTCCGAGAGTGGACTGTACGAGACCGACGACGACACGGATAAGCCGAAGCACTACGCGCTGACGATGCTGCCGTATCCGAGTGGCGACCTGCACGTCGGGCATTGGTACGCGATGACGCCCTCGGACACTCATGCGCGGTTTATGCGGATGAGCGGTTACCGGGTTTTCTTCCCGATAGGTTTCGACGCTTTCGGGCTTCCGGCGGAGAATGCGGCCATCAACCGGGGGATACATCCGTACAAGTGGACGATCTCCAACATCGAGAACATGCGCGGGCAACTGGAGCAGATGGGCGCGATGTTCGACCGCTCGTCCGAGGTCGTGACTTGCACGCCGGAGTATTACCGCTGGAACCAGTGGTTCTTCCTCAAGTTCCTCGAAAAGGGGCTCGCTTACCGGAAAGAAGCGCCGGTGGATTGGTGTCCCAAAGACAATACGACGCTCGCCCGGGAGCAAGTGGTTGGGCCGGATCGGGTCTGTGAAAGATGCGGGACGCCGGTCATAAAGAAGAACCTGGCCCAATGGCTCTTCAAAATAACGGACTACGCCGAAGAGCTTCTGGACTTCTCGAAGATAGAGTGGCCCGAGCGCGTAAAGACGCTTCAGACCAATTGGATCGGGCGCTCCGAAGGCGCGGAAATAGTCTTCGAAGTCCCCGGCTACGGCTCCCTCGAAGTCTTCACTACCCGCCCGGACACGCTCTTCGGTGCGACGTTCTTCGTGATGAGCCCCGAGCATCCGGCGGTCGAGAAGATCACCACTCCCGAGCAGTCCGAAGCCGTGACTGAATACGTCGAGAAGGCCGGGCGCATGACCGAGATCGACCGTACCGACGTCACCCGCGAGAAAACCGGCGTGTTCACCGGAGCCTACGCTATCAACCCGGCGAACGGCCAGAACATCCCGATCTACGCGGCGGATTACGTGCTCATGGGATATGGGACCGGCGCGATCATGGCGGTCCCCGGCCAGGACCAGCGCGACTGGGACTTCGCCGTCAAATACGACCTTCCCATCATCCGAACCGTACAACCCCCCGAAGACTTCGACGGCGAGGCATACATCGGAGAAGGCCCGGCCATCAACTCGGAATTCCTCGACGGCCTGGAGATAGAGGAAGCGAAAAGCCGCATGACGGAGGCGCTCGAAGAGAAGGGCGCCGGAGAGTCGACGGTGACGTACCGGTTGCGGGATTGGCTCATCAGCCGCCAGCGGTATTGGGGGACGCCCATCCCGATCATCTACTGTCCCGAACACGGACCCGTTCCCGTCCCGGAGGAAGATTTGCCCGTCCTGCTCCCCGAGGACGCGGAGTTCACCCCGACCGGCGAATCCCCCCTCAAGCAGCACGAGGGATTCCGAAACGTCGAGTGTCCCATCTGTGGAGGCCCGGCGGAGCGCGAGACCGACACGATGGACACGTTCATGGACTCGTCCTGGTATCAGTACCGCTACCTGAGCCCGCACTACGACGAGGGGCCGTTCGACCCCGAACGCGGCGCGAAATGGCTCCCGGTCGACCAATATACCGGCGGCATCGAGCACGCGGTGATGCATCTGCTTTACACTCGCTTCTTTACGAAGGTGATGCGCGACCTCGGCCTCGTGGACTTCGACGAACCGATGTTGAAGCTCTTCAATCAGGGCATCATCCTCGGCCCGGACGGCAACCGGATGAGCAAAAGCCGCGGTAACGTCATAAACCCGCAAGAGTTTGTAGACCGCTACGGCTCCGACGCGCTGCGGTGCTTCCTGATGTTTATCGGGCCGTGGAACGAAGGCGGGCCGTGGAACAGCCAGGGTATCGAGGGTGTCTCACGCTGGCTCCGGCGGGCTTTCTCGCTGGTTTCGGAAGGTGACGCGACCAGCGCTGAAGCAAAATCCTCCGAGCTTACCGGTCGCATCGCCCGCACGACAAAGAAGGTGACCGAAGACCTCGCGGAGTTCCGATTCAACACGGCCATCGCTGGGCTTATGGAGCACACAAACTACTTGCTCGCGGTGCGCGACGACGTGGAAGAAGAGGCTTGGACGGATGCGCTTCGGACCTTCGCCCGGCTTCTTGCGCCGCTCGCGCCGCATCACGCCGAAGAGATGTGGGCCGCATTAGGGGAGCCGTACTCCGTGCATGAGCAGGCGTGGCCCGGCTACGACGAATCGCTCATAGCGGAGAAGGAGATCACGCTGATAATCCAGGTCAACGGCAAAGTCCGCGACCGGATCGAAGCCCCGGCGGACATTTCCGAAGACACCGCCAAAGAGTTGGCGCTCGCCAGCGAGAAGATCCAACCACACCTCGAAGGAAAGCAGATCCGCAAAAGCATCTACGTCCCAGGCCGGTTGGTCAACCTGGTCGTCGGATAAGGCGAGCGGACATTCACCGTGAGCCGCCGCAGCCGTAGACGGGAACCCTCATCGGCGGAGCCTGAAGCTGGGGGTTCGGAGGGGTTGCTGGTTGCTCGGGGCGTTCGTAAGGTTTACCGCTCTGGCGAGGCTGAGGTTGTGGCGTTGGCGGGCTTGGATCTCTCGGTGGACCAGGGCGAATTCGTGGCGGTTACCGGTCCTTCGGGGTCGGGCAAGACGACGCTGCTGCAGTGTCTCTCGGGGTTGGATGATGTGGATGCGGGTTCCGTGACGGTGGCGGGCGAAAACGTTCACGGGCTCTCTGAGCCGCGGCGTTCGGCGCAGCGGGCGCGGCTTATGGGGTTTGTGTTTCAGTCGCTCAACTTGTTGCCGGTGTTTTCGGCGGTCGAGAACGTCGAGTTGCCGTTGCAGATCTCGCGCGTCCCGGCGCGGGAGGCCCGCGAACGGGCTCGGGAAGCCCTGGACCGGGTCGGTCTCTCGGATCGGATGGACCACCGCCCGTCCGAACTCTCCGGAGGTGAGCAGCAGCGGGTCGCGGTGGCCCGCGCTCTAGTCTCCCGGCCCGCGTTGGTGTGGGCCGACGAGCCGACCGGCAGCCTGGACACCACCACGACGGAAGAGATGATCGGGCTTCTAAGAGAGCTTCACGCCGGTGGGACGACTTTCGTACTCGTGACGCACAACCCAGCCGTCGCCGAAGTGGCCGAGCGGCGCGTCCAGATGCTCGATGGCACGGTCGTCGAGGATACGCGGTGATCCTGCTGGCGGCGACGGTCGCCATCCTGCTCATAGTGATAGTCGTCTTCGCGATGGTAAATCCTACGGCTCGACGGGTGGCCTTGCGTAACGTGTTGCGTCGTCGGGTCGATGCGATTCTCGTGGTTCTCGGGTGCGCTTTTGGAACGGCGATCATTGTCAGCTCGTTGCTCGTCGGGGATACGCTGGATGCTTCACTGCGGGACCGGGCGACCGAACGTCTCGGTCCCATCGACGTGGTGGTCAGCAGCTACGACATCGAGATCGCCGGTGCCGCCAGAGACTTTTTGGTGATGGACCCGCCGAAAGTCGCCGATGGCGTACTTGCCGCCGTGGCCGCCGCCGCCACCCTCGTGTCGCCTGGAGAAGATAGCGGTAAATCCGCTGAGAAGGTGATCCCCTCGGCCCGCCTGATCGAGGTGTACTTCGACTGGGCGAAGGAGTTCGATAAAGGCCCATCAACGACGGGATTGAGCGGCCCCACGCCCGGCTCCGGGAAAGTCGCTCTCGGACGGGACGCCGCCGACGCACTCGGGGTCGGCAAGGGTGACTCCGTGGAGGTCTACGCCTACGGACAGAAGTTGAAGCTGGAGGTCGTGCGGGTGTTGCCGCGCACCGGGATAGCGGGATATGCAACGGAGTTCGAGCCGCAATCCCTGAACGCTTTCGTGGAACTCGGGACCATCGACGACATGATGGCTCGGAACGAGGATTCTGAGGATGCTCGGAACCCGGAACGGCTGCTGTTCGTGTCGGCGAAGGGTGGCGTGTTCGGGGGCGCGGAGCGGACTCCGGAGTTGATCTCACAACTAGGAGACCGCCTGGACGAACTTCCGGGGAACGAGGTGGACCCCGTAAAGCAGGACTTGTTGACGGGAGCCGCCGAGGATGGCGCCGAGTTTGAGGAATTGTTCCTGTCGCTGGGAGCCTTCGCGATACTGGCCGGGGTCGCACTGCTCGTCAACATCCTCGTGATGCTCTCCGAAGAGCGTCGCCGGGAGTTGGGCATCCTGCGCTCCATGGGGTTGAGTCGGTGGGGGATCTCCGGATCTTTTATCCTGGAAGGTGCTATCTACGCCCTCGTGGCTTCGGCGTTGGGAGTCGCGCTTGGTGTCGGGGTGGCGCGTCTGATCGTGCTTCTAGCCGCAGACGCTTTCTCTTCCACCAGACCCGGCGGCGTTGACCTGCGCCTCGGAATAGAACCATCGAGCCTGATGATAGGTTTCCTGGCCGGGTTCATCGTCTCCGTGGCTGTCGTGGCGGCCGCGAGCGTTTGGGTCGGACGCATGACCGTGATCGAGGCGATCCGGGGCTCGTCCCGATGTTCGCAGAGCCGCCGTCAACGCCCGTGGATTCGGGTGCTGGCGATGCTTGGAGTGGGAGTATTCGTGATCTCCTCGGTGCTCTCCATCGCAACAAGCTACGACCTCGGCAGTCTAGTCACCCCGCCTCTGGCTTTCGTCTGCCTGGCGGTCGTGGTCGGGGCATCTCGGCAGCGTTGGATCGTGAGCGTTGTGGCCGTCGTATCCATGTTGTGGGTAATTCTGGCCTTCCCGCTACTCGACCTGGATGTGGACAACACGATACTGTTCGTCGTGCAGGGGCTCGTGCTCACGCTGGCGGCTATAGTTCTGATCGGTCAGCATCAGGCGCGTCTTGGGGCGGTCCTGCAACGGATGGCGGGTGGGGCCGGTCCCGTCCTGCGGCTCGCACTTTCCTATCCGCTGGACCGGCGTTTCAGGACGGGCGCGACGTTGTTGGCTTACAGCTTGATCGTGTTTACGCTCGTTTTCTCCCTAATTCTCTCGGGAACGTTCTCGAACCAATCCGAAGAGCTCGCCGCCGATGAAGGTGGCGGCTACGACGTTCTCG
>JBARZO010000146.1:0-3135 GCA_049650165.1 Rubrobacteraceae bacterium | reverse complement strand
CATCTGGAAATTGATTGGCATAGCAAGTACCTGTCAGAACATGTCTGAGTTGAAGATACGCATGGCTGAACTTCATGGAAAGCAGGCCGTACAATACACTTTGTTTTTGCCATTGCCAGATAGGTACTAGATTGGTGCAAAGTCGCCATTTCCTATAAAGACATAGCTCGTATAATCTCTGGGTGAGCAAAGCACACGGTGGATCCGGCACGGGGGAGATTCTCAAAGAACCACACCTGCTCTTTGTCGCTGACGGCCCGCTCGCGGCACGCAAGCCCGGCTACCGGAAGCGCCCGGAGCAGGTAGACCTTGCCGGAGCCGTCGACGGTTGCTTCGAGTCAAAAAGCATCTTATTGGCGGATGCGCCTACGGGTACTGGAAAGTCCCTGGGCTATCTCGCACCCGCGATCCTGCGTGCCGCCCAGCGAGGCGAGAAAATCGTGGTGTCTACCGCCACCCTCGCGCTGCAGGCGCAGCTCCTCTCAGAAGACCTCCCGCCGCTCAGGAGCGCCGCGGCGGAGCTTCTCGGATACCCGGAGGAGGAGGGCGTCTCATACGCCGTGATGAAGGGTCGGAGGAACTTCCTCTGCACCAAGCGCCACCTAGAAACCTTGATGAGCGGCCAGATTTTCGACACCGAACTCGTCGTCAACCTCGACAAGTGGGCCGCTGAGACAGAGACTGGCGACCGGGAAGACCTTACCTTCCCGATGCCCATTAGCGCGTGGGCCGAGGTCGCCTCGGACGGAGACGACTGTTCGCCGCGCACCTGTCCCTATAGAGAAGGCTGCCACTACTACGCCCACCGGGACAAGGCCTCCGAAGCTGACATCCTGGTGGTCAACCACGCGCTGCTCCTGGCGAATGCGGCCTCCTACGGGTCTATCTTCGAAACCGAGAATCGCCACCTCGTAATAGATGAGGCCCACCGCCTCGAAGAGATAATGGCCGAAGCCTTCGGCGCCAGGGTATCCTACGCCCGTATCCTCTACGTCACGCGGCAGGCGAGAAAGCGTTGCGAGGGGCGCACGATGCTACCAATGCCGCCGAGATGGCCGCGGAGATGTTTTTCGAAGACCTCCTCGGAGGGACTACCCGCTTGCACCAGAGTCCTCCCAGAGCCTACGGCAAGCTCATCGAGGCTTTGCGGGACTTGAGGAACGTGCTCGCCAACGACCCCAACGAGGAGGCCAACCTGCTCCAGGGGATGGTCGGGAGGCTCCGGAAAGACCTCGAGTCGTTCTATAACAAACCCGATGATGACTACGCTTACGCTGTGGTTGCCGGTAGGAGCCGCGGCCGCACGGCGAACGCCAAGAGCTATCTGGAGCTAAAGAGCTGGCTCGTGGAGACGGCAGATGTGTTCCGGGACGAGGTTCTGCCGCATTTCGAAGAGGGTGGAGTCGTCCTCACGAGCGCCACCCTAGCCTCCAGCGCGGGAGAACACCGTTCTTTCTCCTATGCACGTAGGAGGCTCGGGCTAGAAGAGAGTCTTGGAGAGGAAGTCGAATCTGTACCCAATGGTATTGAGAAGGATAGTGTAGGTGAAGAAGGTGTCGAATACTTATCACGGTCGGTAAACGAGTTTGCCGGCGCGGAGGTCTTCGACTACGAGAATAGAGTCCTCATATTCGCCGAGGACGGCGTCAGCAGCGGGATGCCGGCGCCCACTTTCGGCAACGCCGACGCCTTCACCCGAGGGTGCGTTCGGAGGACAGAGGAACTCGTCGAGCTCTCTCGCGGCAGGGCGCTCGTGATCCTCTCGACCAAACGGGCTGTCTCCATCTTCAGGGAAACCTTCAAATCGTCCTACCCAGTGCGCTACCAGGGTGACGACGCCCCAGGACGACTCGTGAAGTGGCTCCGGGAGACGGAAGGCGGCGTGCTGGTAGGAACCGCGTCGTTTCGAGAGGGTATCGACGTCGCGGGAGAGGCGTTGTCGTTAGTCGTCATGGACAAGGCCCCGTTCGCGCCACCGGACGATCCGGTGACCTCGAAGTTAAAGGAGAAAGCCGGAGACGCGGCATTTCGGGAAATATTTTTACCGAAAGCACAGGTGGCGATGCGCCAGGGTGCGGGAAGGCTTATGCGCCGTCCCGACGACCGGGGAGTCATAGCGATACTCGACCCGCGTATCTCTGCGAAAGGGTGGGGTAAGTCGATACTGTCCAGCCTGCCGCCTGCTCCCAGGACTACGGGAATCTCGGACGTCGCCCGCTTTTTTGATGCCGGATGAGGAGCGTCGTCGCGGCGATGCCAGTCGCTACCGCGAGCACCGGCGCGGCGGCCGAGAGCGCGACGAGGCCGAGGAGCCTACGCCGCATCTCCCGCGCCTCGTTGAGTCGGGGGAAGGGTTTGTCGGGAACGGCGACGCCGAGGAAGTCGCACAGCGGCGCCCAGCCGTCCCGCACGTCGATGACTAGCAGCCGTTCCGGCGGCACCCGGCGGCGAACCGCTTCGTTGTGGCGTTCGAAGACCTCCATCGCGTAGGCTAGATCCTCGAAGCGGCCATCGAAGGTGTCCTCCCACACTATGTGGTCGGCCAGACGGGCGGTGCCCGTTACACCCGGGGCGAACAGCCCGGCGAAGGCGAAGGCCGCCCTTACCGGGAGGAGGCCGCGGGTCACCTTCCGTATCTCGTAGATGGTAGAGCGTGTGCTCTCGTACCAGGGTTCCGGGTCGCGGACGGTCAGGATCACGGGCGCATCTGGGAACGCTTCCATAAGTTCCTCGTAGAACGAGCAGGCTGGCCAGTCGACCGCCACTCCATAGCCCGCGAAAAATCCCTCCCAGTCAACTTTTCCCCCGCGCCGGGCAGCCTCCCAAAAACCGACGTGTTCCGGTTTCTCGAAGACTTCAGTCAGGCCGTAGCTCAGACCGAAGCCCAACTCCTCAAGCGCCGCCTTTAGCGACGTCGTCCCCGTGCGGCCGAAGCCGGCCCCTATCACTTTCATGCGGCCAGTCTACACGGGCGATCTTATTTCATAGCAGTTTGCTACTAGCGTTAGTGGAGTAACCTTACGCTGCTTCATCGGCGCAACAACCTCTGTTAAGCTCACGGAAAGGTACTCGCGAAGACAAACTCAGAGCCTTACTAGGAGGTGCTACTTAGGTGGAGACCGGTAAGGATAAATC
>JBARZO010000145.1:0-1682 GCA_049650165.1 Rubrobacteraceae bacterium | reverse complement strand
TCTCGCTAACGTCGTCTGAAAAGGAAGATCTACACCGGGCTGATTCTTATACCTCCGGCCAGAGATTATCATCCCATATTTTGCGAGCACAGACGAGTCAATCGAGGAGGTTTGACGGTTAATAAAGCTTAGAAAGGCTCAAGAGGGCCAGCGTCCGTCGGGTAGATGTGTACCTGTCGGCTCTTTAATGGCGTAGGTCCAGGCCAGAGTAGTGAGATTCGCGGTCTCTACGGGAACGAGAATTCGCCGGTAGAGACTACGACCATCAGGGTCGAAGCCTTCCAGATGGTCGAGCTTCGGGAGACGGTCGCCGGGATCGTTGAAGGTCAGGAGTTCGCCGAAGGCCCGCGGACCCCTGTTTTGTGAATGATGCGGAGGAGACCTGCTTAGCCGATGTTGAGTAGCTACGTCGAGGTTTGGGTCCGTCGTGCCGATGGCTTCGACGGTTGCTTCGGGCACGACCAGGGCAGGAAATCCGAAAGGTAGATCGTAAAGGTCTCCGTATACGGTTGCGTCTTCAATTTGGAGGGCGCCGTCGCAAAACCCACCGTGGTTGTCGAAGCCGCACTTGAGCGTGCCGTAGACGAAAAGAACGAGAACGTTCGCTTGAGACGGCGGCTGCATACTTCTAACGTCCGATGAGAACAGCATAATCCACCTTTATGCAACGATCCATGACGACGGTGAGGCCGTTCTCTGCGGCGTGGTTGGCTGCGGCATCGTTTATTACGCCCAACTGCATCCAGAGTGCTTTCGCGCCGGTTGCGACGGCATCATACGCCACCGGTGGGACGTTCTCGCTGCGGCGAAATACGTCCACGATGTCTATTGGCTCCTTGATCTCCTCCACTGTAGAATAGGATTCTTCCCCGAGTACCGGACCGGTTAGGTTCGGGTTGACCGGGAAGATTCGGTACCCGAAGCTCTGCATAGCGCGGGCGATGGCGTAACTCGTGCGGTGCGGCTTGTCCGAAAGCCCGACAACCGCTACGTTGCGGGCTTCTCGTAGCAAGTTTCTTATCTCTTCGTCGCCCGGATTTTTGTACATTCTCTACTCTCCTGAGTTGTTTCGACAGTCATACGCTAGAGAGAAGATTATAAACGCGGTCGCTTACACCAACTTTACGCCCATTGGTAGTAGCGCTTGTTCTTTACCCTTGGCTTCTACCATTACGTCTGCTTCCCGACCCCCCAGTGCGTCGACTAGTGCGTTCCAATCTACAAGGTCTATTGAGAAGGCGTGAGCCCCGGGCTGCTTCTCTGGATTCTGGCTTGAAATGTGGATTTTGGGCCGCGCGCCACGGACCTCCCAGGTTGAGAGTGAGAGATCCAAGGCTTCCCTCAGGGTGAGATTGGCCGGGTTGAGGTCATGATGGAGGGTGTCGCTTATTGCCGGTATCCGGAGGTTAGTGGCTGCTTCTACTACTTCCGGGACGGTCCAGATACGTTCGTCGTTCTCTACCGCCAGGTAGCGGAGTACTTCCTCTTCGTTTCTAAGTACCTCTACAAAACGCTGGGACGTCGCCTCTTTGTCTTCGTTCTTGCCTCCAAGGTGGAGCACGAGAACGCTTTCATGGCCTCCGAGCAATGTCAGGATGTGGGCCGAAGCACGCAACTCGTCGAGGCTTCGCTGTACCACATCCGGCTTGAGGCTGGACGGCTGTATGTACTGTCCGGGATGC
>JBARZO010000144.1:0-5915 GCA_049650165.1 Rubrobacteraceae bacterium | reverse complement strand
GGCCGGGCCTCTGGTAAACGTGGTGCTCGCCCCGATCTTTATAGGGCTGGCGTTTTTATTCGGCTTCGATCTCTCGCAGATCAGGAATCTCTTCGAAGCTCAGGATTCTATAGGAAACGTGCTGCTGTATCTCGGCGGTATAAACATCTTTCTCGTGGTCTTCAACATGATACCGGCCTTCCCGATGGACGGTGGGCGGGTGTTGCGGGGCCTTCTCGCCACCCGACTCGGGCCGGTTCGGGCGACCAACATAGCCTCCGGTATCGGCCAGTTCTTCGCGCTCGCGTTCTTCGTGTTCGGTTTGCTTTCGACGAACTTTATCCTGGCCCTGATCGCGGTCTTCATCTTCTTCGGGGCCAACGGCGAACAGCAGATGGTTCGGCAGCGGGAGATGATGCGCGGCCTGACCGTCTCGGACGTGATGGGGACCAAGCGCCGCACCGAGACCGTGACGCCGTACCACAACTTCGGGCAGGTCTTCGACGCGGTGATCCACGGTTACCAGGAAGACTTCCCCGTGGTGGACGAAGAGGGGAATCTGGTCGGTATGATCACCCGCAACGAGATCATGGCCGCCGCCCACTCCCCGGACAAGTTCTCCAGCGTCCGAGACTTGATGAAGACCGAGTTCCCGACCATCTCACCCGACGCCGACCTCTTCAAAGACGGTCACCGCATCCTTCAGGAGAACAACATCCGGGCCATTCCCGTAGTGAAGCAGGACAACCTGGTCGGCATGCTCACCATAGACGACATAGGCCAGGCGAGCCTCTTGCGAGACCTCAAAAAACAACAATACTAGGAGCTTCTTTTGCGTGTAGTCTCCCTGCTACCCAGCGCCACCGAGATGGTCCACTTCGCTGGAGCTGGTGATGCTTTAGTCGGCGTGACCCACGAGTGCGACTATCCGCCCGGCGTCGAGAAGTTGCCGCACCTCACGAGTTCCCTCATAGACGGGAAAAACATGAGCAGCGCCGAGATAGACGCCGCCGTCGGCCAACTCCTGACCGACGATGACAGCATCTACGGCCTCGATGTGGAGCTTCTGGATCAGCTATCTCCAGACCTCGTAGTCACCCAGGGGCTCTGCGAAGTCTGCTCCGTCTCTCTGAACCTCGTCGAGCGCGTAGTCGCCGGACTCAAGATCCAACCGGAGGTGTTCTCGACGGACCCTACCTCACTCCGCGAAGTCCTCGACGACACCGTCGCGGTGGGGGAGTTGGTAGGAAAAGGGGACGAGACGCGCCGGAAAGTCGTCGGACTGGAAGAGAAGCTGGCCCGGATCGAGGAATCCGTCTCTAACCTGGAACGTCCTCGCGTTGGGTGTATGGAGTGGCTGGACCCGCCGTTCTCTGCCGGCCACTGGGTTCCGGAGATGGTCAGAATGGCGGGTGGGGAGGAACTTTTCGCCGGTCCCGGCGAGCGTTCGATGCGCCTCTCCTGGGAGACGGTCTTCGAAGAAGACCCGGACGTTCTCGTAATGATGCCTTGCGGCTTCGATGCGGACCGTGCCGTGCAAGAAGCCCGACAACTGCCCCGGCTCGACGGCTGGGAGGAGCTTACAGCGGTCAGAAACGAACAAGTGTGGATGGTGGATGCCAACTCATACTTCAGCCGGCCGGCGCCCCGGCTCGTGGATGGCGTAGAGATACTGGCCCGCATATTGCATCCCGAAACGTTCCCCGGCGAGCCAGAGGCCATCCGGTTTACCCCAACCCGCGCAGAAGTCTCGATCGACTGAACGAGATACGTTAGCCGGTCCCCACTGTATCCGCTAGACTTCGTTCTTTATGAAATCGCTGGTAAAGGAAATCGAAGCCCGGGTCGCCCGGGCCGGGACCGACCCGATCTGGGGCTACAACCATTGTCGGCGCGTTTATGCCATGGCGACTGAGTTGGCGCACGAGGAAAACTTCTCCTACAGCCCGGAACTTCTCTACATCGCCTGCCTCCTGCACGACATCGGGCTCTACAAAGCTTACTCGCATCGGAAGGAGCCGGATCACGCCCGGCGTTCGGCGGCGGTCGCCGGCCAGCTATTGCGCGACGGCAACTTGCCGGCGCGGAACATCCGCATAATCCTGGATGCGATAGAGCACCATCCACCCGGCTCCCCGATCGGTGCCTCGGTCGAAGCAGCCCTGCTCAAAGACGCCGTGGCCCTGGACTATCTGGGGGCCATCGGCGTCTCCCGCGTACTGGCGATGGTCGGTAAAGAAGAGGACGTGCCGGATATTCCGGCGGCGATCCGGCACTCCGAAAGCCTCCACGAAAGTATTCCGGGCTTGTTGATTCTGGAGAGCAGTGTCCGGGCGGCGCGTGGCCGGACGGAAGAGAAAGACCGCTTTTTAGAAGACCTGTACGGCGCCACGTCGGATCTGAAGCTGCTTTAATCTTCGGCTTTCTCTATCCCCAACTCGTCTGAAATCGCCCGAAAAGGGTTGCAGGACACATCCACTCACCAAGCCTGTTTGTAGACTCTCCTAACATCAGACCTTGAAAGTCGACGAAAGCGGGCTTATGGACGTGCTGATAATAGGGGCCACGGGTTACGTGGGCTCCGCTCTCTCGGAGATGCTCGTTGACGCCGGCTACGAAACGGCCGGGCTGGCGAGGTCTGAGGACTCGGCGAAGAAGCTCGGGAGCATGGGGCTCGGGGTCGTAACGGGGGACCTCAGCGCGCCGGAGAGCTTTATCCCGGCGGTCGGGGAAGCGGAGGCGGTGGTGTACGCGGCGGCCCCGGAAGGACCCGACGCCGCCGAGTTAGACCGGGGAGCCGTTAAAGCGATAATAGAAGAATTGCAGGGTACGGGACGTACCTTCGTCTACACCAGCGGGGGTTGGGTAGTAGGAAGTACGAACGGAATGGTGGCCGACGAGAAGAGCCCCGTGCATCCGCCGCCCGGCATGGAGTGGCGGCCGGCGGTGGAGAAACTGGTCCTCTCCGCCGCGAAAGAAAGCGGCGTCCGTACCTTCGTCGTCCGTCCCGCCCTGGTCTTCGGCGCGGGCGGCGGGGTGGTCGGGGAGCTGGTGGATTGGGCCGCAAATTACGGGGTTGCCCGGTACGTGGACCCACCGGAAGAAGAGTGTTTCTGGACGCTCATTCACCGCGAAGACCTCGGCAGGTTCTACCAGCGGCTCATCGAGGGAACAAGTATTCCGGGCGGAGAGTTGCTCCTCGCGGTCGGAGACGGGCCGTTTCAGACCCGGGAGATCGCCGCTGCGGCAGGCCGGACAGCGGGCGTGGGCGGCGCCGCCGAGGCGTGGCCGCTGGAGAAAGCCAGAGAGGAACTTGGAACCTACGCTGACTCACTCGCCTTGAGCCAGAAGCTCTCCGGGTCTCGGGCGGAGGCGTTGCTCGGCTGGAAACCGACCGCACCTTCCGTATTCGAGGAGCTAGAGCACGGCTCCTACGTAAAAGATTGAGGAGCTACGGGAAAGGTCCGACTCCGGCCGTCCGCAAGAAAACCTCGGCGGCGCCGGTCCTCCTCACCCGACGGGCCTCCTCTTCGGCAAACCGCGACAGCGAGTTGCGCAACGCCTCTTTGCCCCCGAACTGAAAACCATTCTGGGTGGCATATGCCGCAGCGGCGGCAAGTTTAATCTCCAGAAAACCCGAAATTTCTATGGAGGCCTCTACCAGACCCGACGGCAGCAGGGGAGAGGGACGGCAATCCGGGTTGCGGATAGCATATGGGAGGTCCCGATACCAGAACGTCCGCTCCGGCGGTACGCTCTTCAGCGTGGCGCGTACGACCTGGTGGTGATCCACGTGTCCCCCGAGCGCCTGGGGCGCGAACACCGCCCCGGGCTCCTGTCGCGAAACCAGTCTCTCCAGATCGTCGGCGACTGCGGACCAGATCTCATCCCCCGGAACTACGTCGCCGAAGAGCGCCGGAGCGCTCTCGTAGCTGCGGTGCGGGGCCTCTGGGTGGTCGAGCCAGACGAGTTCGTGAACGCCGGCCCGGGCCGCGAACTTCCGGTCCTCTTCTCGCCGGAGCGCCATGTAGTCCACGTCGTCCGGAAGACCTTTGTCGAGCTGGCATTGCAGGGCGAAACCGGTCGGGTTCGGGACGCTGCGGGTGAAGACGGTGGCGAGTACGGTGTGCCAGCCCTCCGCCGCGAGTCGGGCGAGGGTGCCGCCGCAGGAGAAGGCCGCGTCGTCGAGGTGGGGGGAGATAAAGAGGGCCGTTCTCACGAGGCTAGAGCAGGTGCGGCTGTAGCCGGAAGCGGCAGGGCTCGGCCGGACCGGGATCCGTCCAGGCGTCGTCCGGCTCCGTGTTCAGCAGGCTTTCGTAGACACCGACGATCTGCCCCGCGACCGCCGGCCACGAGTAGAGGGTGCGGGCCTCCTCCAGAGCTTTCTCGGCGAGCCGGCGGCGTAGAACGTCGTCACCGAGCATCCGTTCCAGGGCGGCGACGAGGCCGTCCACGTCGCCCGGTTCGTGCAGGAGACCGTTCTCCCCGTGGCTCAGGCAGTCCACGACGCCCACGGCGCGGGTCGAGACTACAGGCAGACCGGTCGCCATCGCCTCCAGGATGGTGTTCGAGAAACCCTCGGCGTAGGTGGGCGAGACGAACACGTCGCCCCGCCGGTAGACGGCCGGAACCTCCGGGTAGTCCGCGTAGCCGCTCAGCTCCACGGACTCCGTCAGTCCCAGCTCCACGACTCGTTCGGCGACGGCGTCCGAATCCGGGCCGATGCCGGAGACGATCAATTGCAGGGGCAGTTTCTCCCGCAGCGCGGCGACGGCTTCGAGCAGGTCGAGGGCGCCTTTGCGCCGATCTACGCGGCCGTGGTAGAGGAGCACCGGCGGGTCAGAGAGGGAGCCGGGACTCGCCGGGTCGGGGGTGAAGCGGTCTGTGTTCACGGCGCCGGGGACGATGGTGAAGCGGTCCGGCGGGGTGTCGTGGTTTCCGGTGACCTCGGCGGCGAAGGAGCGGGAGCCGATGAGCAGGGCTCCGGCGTGGTTCAGGACGGCGAGCATGGCCCGTTTGTGGGTGGCGCAGCAGGTGCCGACCCAGTGGCCGTCGCCGCCCTGGATGGAGACGAGGTTCGGAACGCCGGTGCGGCGGCTGGCGACGAGCGCGGCAAGGCCCGTCGGGTAGCCGTATTGGGCGTGGATCACGTCGAACGGCGCCCGTTCGTGCTCTTCGACCACGTTCTGCGCCAACGCCTCCACATCCTTCTCGAAGTTCCCACCGTTCTGCTCTCCGACGGCTTCTAGGCCGATAACCCGAACGCCCGGAACCTCCGGCGGTGGGCCGCCCCCGTAGACCCGCGTCCCCTCTTCGTCGCCCCGGTACTGGGAGACCATCGTCACGTCGTGGCCCATCCGCACCAGCTCCCGCAGCAGGTTCGCCGCGTAGACGCTCATCCCGGAGATCGCCGGGAAGAAGCGGCGGGAGACGAAGCAGATCCTCACCGCGCCCCCTTCAGAAACCCGATGGCCTCCGGTATGGCCTCGTGCGCCCGGGGCGACTCCCGCGAGAGCTCGACGCAAACCAGACCTCCGAAGGATGCATCTTCCAGCGCCCGGAGCACGCCGGGCACGTCCATGTCTCCCTGCCCGAACGGCAGGTGCTCGTGGACGCCCCGGCGCATATCTTCGATGCTGACCGTACCGATCCGGCCCGCGAACTCCTCGACGGCCAACGACGGCTCCCGCTCTCCGGTCACCAGGCAATGACCCGTGTCCAGCGCCAGTTCTAGGCCCGGAAGCTCCGCCGCCAGCGACGCGTAGTCGTCCAGAGTCTCGACCAGCATCCCCGGCTCGGGCTCCAGTGCGGCCGTTACTCCCAACTCTCCCGTCTTCTCCAAATATTCGGAGATGCCCTCGACGAGCCAGCGGCGGGCCTCAGAACGGTCCACGCCGGGGCGGGGGACGCCGGCCCAGAAGGAGACAGCCTCGGCG
>JBARZO010000143.1:0-5150 GCA_049650165.1 Rubrobacteraceae bacterium | reverse complement strand
CGGGCGTTTATCATGCGCGAGCCGATAGAAGGATCGTCCGCCCAGGAAGGGATAAGCCCCCAGTGCATCATCTCCAGTGTCCGGCTCTCGGGAGATGCTTCTTCCAAAACCACCGGTATTTGCTGGGTCGGTGCTATGTTGTACCGTGGGTCTATATCTAGCCCTTCAGCAAGCCCGAAGAGGTCAGCCACCGTCTGCCCGCCAGCTTTGAGAGTGTATCTTCCGCACATGGCGCCTCCTATTAGTTCTCTGACAACCTAGTTCTCCAACAACCTACGATGGATGCAGCGTCCAGACCACCCGACCCTGGATCTCCACCTCTTCTGCAGCGATCACTATGTCCTCATGCCCGGCACTCTGCGCCCGGAGCCTGATGTGTCCATTCTCCCTGCGCAGTCTCTTTACCGTAACTTCTTCGCCGCCGTCCAATAGAGCGACCACTATCGCACCATCCTCCGGCGACGGGTCCTCCTCAACCACCAGAAGATCTCCGTCATGGATACCGGCGTCCCGCATGCTCTCTCCTACCACCCGGAGCAGATATCGTGACTTGCCCGATTCAGACCCAAGAAGTCCCGCCGTGAGTGAGTAGCTTTCGCCTACGGCCAGCGCTTCTAGCCCACGACCGGCGGCGATCCTGCCCGCGAAGGGCATCTCACCAGCAGCGTCCCATCCCTGCTTGGTGAGCCTTATAGGACGGCGCTTACGAGACGGTGCCTCGTCCCTTTCGATATAGCCTACCTCTTCGAGAGCGTCAAGGTGGCGCTGGATACTCTGGGCGCTGGCGAACCCTGCTTCTTTCGCTAGTCCCCGAATACTCGGTACTACATCGCCGGAGAGATTCGCCAGGATCTTCAGCACTCGTACGCTATTGGGATGCGGATGATCGACCATCTCTGAGCCCTTCCTGCCGTACTTTTTCTACGCTAGCTCGGCGCTAGCACTTGCAATGAGACAATTGTCTCATTTATAGTAGTAGTAGGCAAGCGAGAAGACAAACAAAAAGAGGAGCGCCCCGCCCGTACCGGGTTACCCGGTTCTCCTGATGACCGTCCATAGGCTACCAACCAAGCCGGTCACCGGGAGATTGTGAGGAACAGGAACGCTCGCCCTTACCCGGTAATTATACCGGAGTGTGCGGTCGTTCTCACCCTTGCAATGTCGGCGCGGCTCTCTCGAAAATAGAGGGAGGACCATTTTGGAAGCGTCAGTTTCAGATATCCACTGCTACCCATCGCGCCCGCACGATTTCGTCGAGCCGCTATTCGCCACACAAGAGTCCAGGAGTGAGATCGCAGAGCACTTGCTGCGCGCGTCTTGGCTCTCGCGAGCCTCTGGGATGCCGGAAAAGAGCGGTAGTATCGCGCACTGCATCGAGGAGACGGTACAGCTACAGCGGTACGCCGGTGGTCATGTGGAGATCGTGCGTACCGGCGTGCGCCGATGCTCTTGGAGAAGACGTCGGATAGTCGAGGTACTGATGCGCTGGCGTGATGTTCGCTGGTGGTGGTCCGATGAAGACCAGGTGGACCGGCTCCTGTTCCGGGTCATCGTATCCGGGCACAGCTCTTTGGGTGGCGCGGTCGTAGACCTGGCACTCGACCGCTCCGGCGAGTGGACACTCGTTGGTATCGTAGATTGACAACCAACTTCTCACACCTTCACGTCCGCTCGGGCTTCAGTTGGGGATATGGTACGGCGACGCCAGAGGAGATGGTAGAACGTGCCGCCGGGCTCGGAATGGGCGCGCTGGCGCTTACCGACCGGGACACCCTGGCGAGCATACCGCGTCTGATGCAGGCGTGTACCGGCACCGGCGTGTCTCCTATCGTGGGCGCGGAGATCACCATGGAGACGAAGGGCGTACGCGGGCACGTGGTCTTGCTAGCGGAGTCGGGCCGTGGCTACCAATCTCTATGCAAACTCATCACGTCGTACCGTCTCGACGCGGAGGACCGTCATAACCCTATATGTCCACTGCCGACGCTCCTGGAGCACGCGGAAGGGCTCTTGTGTTTGACCGGTTCGATCCCCTTCGGGCTACTGCCATCCATGCTCCTGTCGCGGGACAGCACGGTATCGAGAGGGGCGCGACGGCTGGCGACTCTACTCCTGGACGCTTTCGGTGATGATTTTTATATGGAGATCTCGGATGACCGGACCGAAGGGTCGCGGCGGCGCATGGCGCGTGTGGCGAACTTTGCGGAGGAGATCGGGCTACCTCTCGCGGCTACGAACGAAGTAGCGTATCTCTACCCCGCCGATCATCGGTTACACGACGTCCTGGTGGCCGACGCCAACCTGACGGCTATGCCCGGTCCCGGATACCGTCCAACCGACCGGCTCCACCTCGTATCAGCAGAAGAGATGTACCGCCTGTTTGCGGACCGTCCGGAGGCGCTTACGAACACGGCCGCCATAGCGGAGCGGTGCGCCGGTTCAGTACGCCTGGACGGGCGGGTACACATGCCGGCCGCCAGACTAGCTCCTGGTGAAGGTCCCGACCGCAAGCTGTTCGCTCTGACCATCGGGGGCGCAAGAGAGCGGTACGGCAAACTCGACAAGCAGGTGGTATCCAGGCTCCGGCGAGAGATATCCTGTATAGAGGGTCTGGGCTTCGCGCCATACTTCTTAATCGCTCGTGAGGCGGTCGATATAGCCCATGAGAAAGGTGTGCCTGTAACCGGCCGGGGAAGCTCCGCCAACTCCATCGTGGCCTACTGTTTAGGTCTCACCCAACCGGAGCCACTTGGAAACGACTTGCTCTTCGAGAGGTTTCTCCATGAGCATCGGCTCGACGCTCCCGACGTTGACCTCGACTTCTGTTCGCGCCGCCGGGATGAGGTTCGCGACGAGCTAATGCGCCGGTACAAGCACGTTGGCACTGCCGTCGTGGCCACGGCGTCCAAGATGTCGCTGCGAGGAGCGGTACGGGTAGTCGCACGTGCCCTCGGGCATACCCCGCGAGAGATTGACGATCTGGCGCGCCACGTACCGTCGCGTGTAAAGGACCGAGACCGCGAACTACACCCGGTAGCCGCTTGGGATCAAGCTCTCTCGGAACCGGCGATGCGTGGTCATCCGTTGCAGGACCGTCGCAGATATCATCTCCTACTGGACCTGTCTTGGAAGCTCAAGGGGCGGTTACACGAGGCGGGCACTCACAGCGCAGGGGTAGTGTTCGGTACCGTCGAGCGCCACCTCTCGGAGCACATACCATTAGAGCCGTCCGGGACGCCCGGATTGCCACGTTGTCAGTACGATAAGGACGACTTAGAGTTCATAGGAATCCCGAAGCTCGATATGTTGGGGTTACGGATGCACACGGCACTCCACGAGGCTGGAGAGCTAGTGTCCAAGAGGCTCTGTAAGAAGGTAGACGTCCTCTCACTACCGCCCGACGATAAAGACACCTACGCCCTGGTGCGGACCGGACACAACATCGGGATGTTCCAATTGGAATCTCCGGGGCAGCAGGTATTGAGCCGCCGTCTCAAGCCTCGGAGGTTCGCCGATATCGTGGCTTCGATCAGCCTGTTCCGTCCTGGTCCGGTGCGGGGTGATCTGGTCACGCCCTACGTCCTTCGCCGCAACGCACGGGAAGAATACTCAGTGCCGCTCCCTGAACTCGAAGACGTGCTGCGCGAAACCTACGGTGTGATGGTTTACCAGGAGCAGGTGCTTTCTGCTGCACGTGCCGTCGCAGGGTTCTCCTTAGCGGAAGGTGATCTGCTGCGCCGCGCCATGACCAAAGACCGGGGACCGGGTGCGATGGATGGTATCCGCCAAGAGTTCCTCCAGCGGGCGCGCCAGAGGGGCGTGCCGTCCGCTGGGGCGTCTCAGGTGTTCAATTGGATAGAAGGCTTCGCTTCCTACGGGTTCCCGAAAGCCCACGCCGCGAGCTTCGCCGCCCTCGCCTATTCATCGGCGTACATGCGAACCCACTACCCGGCTGAGTTTTTTTGCGGGATCTTAAATGCTCAACCGATGGGGTTTTTCTCTCCGCGCGTTGTCTTGAACGAAGCCCGTCGGGTCGGTATCAGGATACTCCTGCCGGACATTCATCTCTCCGGCAACGGGTTTACCGTCGACGACGAGGGCCACGCTCTAAGGGTCGGACTCAAGTATTCAAAGGGACTTTCGCAGAAGGCGCTCGACTCCATCCTAGAGGAGCGTGAGCAACGTCCGTTCGGCTCCGTCGCAGATCTCTACCGGCGTACGGCGGTAAGCCGGGACGCTTTGGAAAACCTGGTCCGCGCCGGGTTCCTCGACGCTCTGCACCCGGACGGCGTAAATGGACGCACCGCGATGCTCTTCGAGGCGACTCGCCTGCCGAAGAAACCTCGCCGTGGTCAGGAGGAACTGGTGCATCCCGCAACCGGGTGGGAGAGTCGCGAGGGAAGAGAAAACATCTCCTACCTGTCCGCATCGGTATCGGGAGAATCAGCGGAACAGGAGCAGCGCCGGATACTGAGGCTGGACGTAGAACGTCACCCGCTGGAGCCTTTCCGCGCCACCCTAGAGAGCTTGGGCGTTACGCCCGCCGTTCAGATGCTCGACCTTCCCCACGGCACACGGGTGCGTGCCGCCGGGATTATAGAGATCCTCCAGCGTCCTCCAACCCGATCCGGCCGGCCCGTATGGTTTCCGCTCGTAGAGGACGAGTCAGGACTTCTGCAGGCAACTATGTTCGAGGGTGTGTACGGGCGCTATGGGCACGTTCTACACCATGAACCAGCTTACCTTCTCGAAGGACGGGTAGAGCAGGACCCGCGTAGAGGGTTCTCCTACCTGGTCGAGCGGATAATGCCTCTGCGTACCGCTCTGGCACGAGCCACGAGCCCCGCCGGGCGATTTTCCCGTGTAGGAGAGGCTGCAAGAACTGCCGGATAGCTACGATGCAGACTGACTCACAAACCCGTAGACACATGGCTATCACGCGGTGGCTCTCCCCAACTTTTGGTGAGTGGGGTCTCAAGCACCCCGCATGGTCCCCGCCTCCGCCAGAACCCGGGCCAAAAGCTCGGGCCGCGAGAGCATCGGGTGATGTCCGGTCGGAAGCTCCACCACCTTCCCCGCCCTCCTCGCGTACTCGCGCTGTGCCTCTGGTGGGGTCGCCCGGTCCTCAGCGCACACGATGTAGGTCGAAG